>CAZFSH010000298.1:0-3336 GCA_964521935.1 uncultured Propionivibrio sp. | reverse complement strand
CTTTTTGGCCAACTTATCGAGTTCGCCAGAATCTTTCATGCTCTTGATCGTGGCACCAATTTTTGCCGCCAGATCTTTCTTGGCTGGCACCAAAATGTTGTGCAGATCAAGCCGTGCCAGTTCACCCACTGCCTTGATGTTATCCAAGCCCAGCTTTTTGGCGACATACGGGCCATTGGCGCCCGCATCAACAGCAACGTCGATGCGCCCAGCCTCAAGCATCTGGTACATCTGGTCATAGTCACCAACCACCGCCAGACCGGGAACGCCTTCAGTGGCCGCTTCAGCGTGCGCGATGCCACGGACCACACCCACTTTATATTTCTTCAGATCCTCTTTGGACTTGATTGTGATGCCCTTGTCACCCTTGGCGAAAGCCGTGGTCGTCAAGTAATAGTAGGGCGGATCAACTTTAATGAGGGTGGGGTTTTTTGCCGCATAACCGGGGATGCGGGCCACTTCACCATCCTTTTCGCCAGCCAGTGCCATCGCATTGGCACGCGCACCAGGCAGGGGCTGAATCTTCGCCGTGAGGCCGGCGCGCTTGTAGATTTCCGTCAGGAGTGATGCCGCAATGGCTTGCTCCGTAGCCTTTTCGTTACGCGCCAGATTCATTTCTTGCGCCAAAGAGACGGAGGTGATTGCGCACGCCGCAATACCAACAATCATTGAATTTACGACAGTTTTAATGTTCATCAGTACGACTCCTTGCTGGTTAATGGGCGAAGCAATTAAAAAATGTGTAACTATTTATGTGCATTGAATCATATCCTGAATCCGGCCACCACTCGTTTTAGCTTTGCTGCCAACGCATTGACTTGCCCAGCGGAGTGGGCGGCGTTTTGCATAGCCAGACTGGTTTCATCAGCAATACTGCTGATAGCCTCGACTCGCTGGGTAACGTTAGCGCTCGCGGCGGTTTGCTCACTAATAGCGCGAGAGATATCGGTCATCGAGTTGACCAGTTGCGTTGCGCAGGCGTCCACCGAAGCGATGGTGGCACCGGTTTGCTCTGCCTCGGTCACCCCGGCATTAACGCGTACCACGCCGCCTTGCATGCTGCCCACGGCATCACGAACACCGCGTTGGACAATATCGATCGTCTCACTGATTTCCTCCGTGGATTTGGCCGTACGCTCGGCGAGTTTGCGCACTTCGTCGGCCACCACGGCAAAACCGCGACCAGTTTCCCCGGCACGCGCCGCCTCGATAGCCGCATTCAGTGCCAACAGGTTGGTCTGATCAGCGATGTCTTTGATGACATTGACGATAGTGCTGATTTTTTCCGATTCGCGCCCCAAGTTATCGATCGTGGCGGCTGACTGATTGACAGACTCCGATATACCGCGCATGCCGAGCAACAAGGAAGAAACCGCGGCGCTGCCTTCCTTCGACAAATCACCGCTGCGGGAAGAAATGATTTTCACGTCGCTGGACTGGTCCGATAAGCGCGAGATGGCGTCGGTCATTTCTTTGATCGATGCGGCCATCGACGACACAATGCCACTTTGATCGGCCACTCGCCGGGCCACGTCGCTGGCGCCTGACGACATGGAATCAGACGCGTGCGACAACTCATTGGCATTATCGACAACCTGCTTCACGACATCTTGCAGGTGCTCAACGAAGAGATTGAACAGACGAGCGACCTCGCCGATTTCGTCCTGATGAATGACCTTCAGTCGATGCGTCAAATCGGCATCACCACTGGCGATTTCCTCCAGCGCAGCGCGAATGCCATTCAAGGGGCCGATGACGACCGAATTGAGTCCGATCGACAACGCTATAACCAGCGCAAGATTCAGCACCACCACCTGCAGAACAATCTGCAGCATTTGCGCGCGCAAAGCCTGATCAATCTGGGCGCGCGACATGAAAATCTCCAACTTGCCGACAACCTTGCTCTGACCGCCGTCGTCAAACGTGAGCTCTTCACTGGATTGCTCGCCAACCGGCTTGCTGTCCGCCTTCGCACGAGTAACCTGGTTATCGTCCGCACGAAGACGTCCCGCTGAGAATTCGTTCTTTGCGTTTTTAACGATAATTGCCGATACCGCAGGGTCACTCATTTCGGCATCAAGAAGAATATCGAGCTGCTTGGTGTCGAAATTCCAGATCGGCGCCGGCAAACCAATGAGCAAGCGACTGCTAACGCGCTGCAGTTGATTCGTCAGCTGCTCTTCCATCGACTTCTTGGTCGACAAATAACTGTAAATCCCAAACGCTGCCAGCAGCAACGTGGTGACCGCAACAAAAATAACGGTCAGTCTGAAACTAATCCGGTTTGATGCCTGCATCAACGTATCCTCAACCATCACCTAGCCATATGCCCCACGGCATGAAACCATGTTCTGGTCTTGAGTCTATCGCATGACGATCAAGCGCCTGAAAGCCATTTCAGAAAAAATTGCACGCCCCATTCGGGTGCATCTGCGGCGAGAAAAGCTACCGGCAGTATGAAAAATACGTCGCGAAAAGTCAGCTGCTGTAGGACGGCGCTAAACCAAGAATTGACCCCACTCTCACCACGCGCTTAGTCGATTGACCGTCGATTACTGATCGCACAATGAACGCTCGATTACGTTCAGGGAGGCTGCAACGTGGGACAAGAACTGCAACAGCGCGTCGAATCGGGCACCGCATTTTGCTATCACTGCCGCAGCTACCACCCGGTAGAACTGATGCGCCAGATCACCACCCGCACCGGCAAACGCTGGCGCTGCATCCGCAGCATCGAAGCCACGCAAACCAACCGCGCCAGCCGCGATGCCTTTGGTCGCACCATCACCGCACTGCATCAGGCGGAAGCGGAAGCCAAACAGCGCAGCTTCCTGCATCCGCTGCCGTTCAAATAACCGCTAGAAATTAGATAACGCCATCAGCTGCCAGATGGGCGATTTCTGCCTCTGGCAGGTGCAAGAGGTCGGCGAGGATTTGCTGAGTATGTTCACCCAGCCCAGGCGGTGGCACACGATAGTGCACCGGTGATTCACTCAGGCGTATCGGGTTGCCAACCAGCGGCACGCTGCCTGCTTGGGCGTGATCCATGCTGATCTGCATACCACGTGACTGCACCTGTGGATCGGCGAATACTTGCGCGAGGTTGTTGATCGGCCCGCATGGTACGGCAGCCGCTTCAAGCTGCGCGATCCACTCCGCGGTAGTACGCATGACCGTCAGCTGACGCAGCAGTGGAATCAGTTCGTCGCGATTCGCCACACGCGCCTTATTCGTGGCGTAGCGCACATCGCTGGCTAGCTCAGCCCGGCCAGCAAGGGCACAAAACTTGGCAAACTGCCCGTCGTTACCAATGGCCAAAATCATGTAGCCATCGGC
>CAZFSH010000297.1:0-3383 GCA_964521935.1 uncultured Propionivibrio sp. | reverse complement strand
GGTACGGTGGGCGGACGAATCGCGACGGCGAGAATGCCCTCGGCGAGCAGGGCTTGCGAGGCCGCGAGTGCGTCGGCTTCGGCGCCGATGACGGCGGGGATGATCTGCGTTGACGAGGCCAGCGTTGCCAGGCCTTTGGCGCGCAAGGCTTGGCGTAAGCGTTCGGAATTGCTTGCCAGCGTTGCGCGTTCGTTGTGCATGGTCGGGATCAGGTCGAGCGCGGCATCCACGGCCCCGAGCACGGCAGGTGGCAGGGCCGTGGTGTAGATGAAGCCGGCGCAGGTGTTGATCAGGTAGTCGATCAGCGCTTGCGAGCCGGCGATATAGGCACCGAAAGCGCCGATGCCTTTGCCCAGCGTGCCCATGACAATATCGATGCCTTCGGTTTCGGCGGCAAGGCCTCGCCCGGACGGGCCGAGGACGCCGGTGGCGTGGGCTTCGTCCACGTAGATGGCGGCGCCGTAACGTTCGGCGAGAACGCGAATTTCAGCCAGCGGGGCGCGGTCGCCATCCATGCTGAACACCGTTTCGGTAACGATCAGACGGCGGCCAGTATGGTCTGCCGTTTCAGCGAGCAGTTGAGCCAAATGGGCGCTGTCGTTGTGGCGGAATACGAGGGTTTTGGCTTTGGCCAGGCGGCAGCCGTGCACCAGGCTGGCGTGATTGAGGGCATCGCTGAAAATCAGGGTGTCGCCGAGCCCGCTTAGGGCACAGAGCGCAGGGATGGCGGTGGCGTTCGTCTGAAAACCCGCGGGGAATACCAGTGCGGCTTCGCAGCCTTTGAAGGCGGCCAGCTTGCGCTCCACCGCCGTGGTGATGTCGCGCGTGCCGGTAACCAGGCGCGACGCGGGCGCGCCGGCGCCGTGGCGCAGCGCCCATTCCGCCGCGCGTTGTTTGACCAGCGGGTGTTGCGACAGGCCGAGGTAGTCGTTGGAGGAGGCGTCGATCAGTGCAATGCCCTGGCTATCCTGCAAGGCCTGCCCGTTCCAGCTGAGCGAGCGCAGGCGTCGGCGACGATGTGCGGTGTCAAGCGCGGCCAGACGTTCGGCGAGCAGCGAATTCAGGGTCGGGTCCATGTCAGGCAATCAGTCACACACGCAGCGTCGCCGCGCGTTCGGTTAACACCTGCACGATGGCGCCGCACAGTGTCGCGAGATCAGCCTCGCTGATGATGAAGGGCGGCATCAGGTAGACCACATTGCCAAAGGGACGTATCCACACGCCCAGTTCGGCAAAGCGCTGGCGCAGGCTATTGAGTGCGATGTCGCCCGATAGTTCGACGGCGCCAATGGCGCCCTTGACGCGCACATCGGCCACACCGGCAATGGCACGGCAGGGGGCCAGTTGCGCCAGCAGTTGCTGTTCGATGGCGGCGACTTGCGCCAGGCGCGGTTTGCGTTCAAACAGGTCAAGCGAGGCGTGGGCGGCGGCACAGGCGAGTGGATTGGCCATGTAGGTGGGGCCGTGCATCAGCGCCATGCCGGGGTCGTCACCGAGAAAGGCATCAAAGATGTGAGTGCGTGCGACGGTCGCGGCGAGCGGCAGGGTGCCGCCGGTGAGTGCTTTGGACAAGCAGATGATATCCGGCACGATCCCCGCCGCTTCGCTGGCGAACATGGCGCCCGTGCGGCCAAAGCCGGTCATGATTTCGTCGCAGATCAGCAGCACGTCGTGGGCGCGGCAGGTGTTGGCAATGGTGCGCAAGGTGTGTTCGTCGTGCAGCTTCATGCCGCCCGCGCCTTGCACCAAGGGCTCGACAATGACGGCGGCAACGCGCGTGCTGTGTGCGTTGAGAATTCGCGCCAACGCATCGGCCAGATCGGGAGTGCGCGGCAGCTCGGCCATGATCTGGCTGGGCATGCTGTCGGCAAAGAGCGCGTGCATGCCTTCTTCGGGGTCGCACAGCGCCATGGTGGCAAAGGTGTCGCCATGGTAGCCATGGCGAAAATAGATGATGCGGGTGCGCTCGCTCTGGCCCTGATTGCGCCAGTATTGAATGGCCATCTTGAGCGCGACTTCGACCGACACCGATCCCGATTCGGTAAAGAACACGCGGTCGAGGTCGCCCGGCAGCAGCGCCGCCAGACGCGTGGCCAGCGTCAACGCCGGCTCATGCACGAGGCCGGCGAACATGACATGCGGCATGCGTTCCATTTGCCGAATGACTTCGGTACGGATGTGCGCATCGTTGTAGCCGTGGCAGGCCGTCCACCACGAGGAGATGCCGTCGATCAATTCACGGCCATCGGCCAAACGCAGCCGGCAGCCGTCGGTGGCGACCACCGGCAGTGGCGGATTGGCGGTGGCCATTTGCGTGTAGGGCAGCCAGATGTGTTCCAGGCCGGAGTGAAGCCAATCAGCGCTATTCATTACAATCGGGCGTGAATTCTCAGAAGGAGCAAAACGTGGCCGCGTACTTTATCACCGGCACTGGTACCGACATTGGCAAGACCTGGCTCAGCGCGGCGCTCTTGCGCCATTGGCGGGCCGCCGGGCACAGCACGCAGGCACTGAAGCCGGTGATGTCCGGCGTTGATGCCCATGCCCTGGCGCAGAGCGATGCCGGCCAGTTGTTGCTGGCGCAGGGGCTGCCGGTCAGCGCCGAGACTGTCGCCGCGATCAGCCCGTGGTGCTTTGCCGCGCCCTTGTCGCCCGACATGGCCGCGGCGGCGGAGGGGCGGGCCATTGATTACGCCGAGCTCTTGGCGCTTTCGCGCCGTCCCACAGCGGCTGACTTTTCGCTGATCGAAGGCGTTGGTGGGGTGATGGTGCCGCTGGATGCGCAACACACGGTGCTCGATTGGATGAGCGATCTCGCCTTGCCGGTGATTCTGGTTGCGGGCTCGTATCTGGGCAGCATGAGCCACACGCTGACGGCGCTGCTGGCCTTGCACAGTCGCCAGCTCCATGTTGCGGCCATCGTGATCAATGAAACACCGGGCGCTAGCGTCGCCTTGTCCGATACGGTGGCCAGCCTGCGCCGGCATTGCGCGGGCGTTGCGGTAGTCGCCATTGAGCGTGATCACTCGGAGGCAGGCATTGCATCTCTGGCGGCTATACTTCGGCCATCTTAACGAACGACTCAGCGAAGGACTCAGGCATTCTCATGAGCATCAAGTCAGATAAATGGATTCGCCGCATGGCGAAAGAGCATCGGATCATCGAGCCGTTTTCGCCGGACTTGGTGCGTGAGGTGAATGGCAACAAGATCGTCTCCTACGGCACCTCCAGCTATGGCTATGACATTCGCTGTGCCGACGAGTTCCGTGTGTTTACCAACATCAACTCGACCATTGTTGATCCGAAGAATTTCGATCCCAACTCGTTTGTTGAAGTCTCGGGTAAGGGCTATTGTGTCATTCCGCCGAACTCCTTCGCGCTGG
>CAZFSH010000296.1:0-3387 GCA_964521935.1 uncultured Propionivibrio sp. | reverse complement strand
TACAAGGCGGTCGAGCAAAAGACGCTCTCCTCGCCGTAGCGGATGTAGGACGGCGAAAAGAGTTGTGTGCGTTCAGGACTGCACCCAGGGCAGGCCGGCAGCACGCCAGCCATTGCTGCGGTTGCGATGATGGTTCGCATCCTTGTCCCCTTCGAATCCCTCCAGTACGTTGTAGCACTGGCCAAAACCCGCTGCGCTCGCGGCCGTCGCGGCAGCATTGGAACGGGCGCCGGAACGACACATAAAGAACAGCATATTGTCGGTGCTGACCGACGCTTTCAGGGTATCGAGAAACAGGGTATTGGGCACGCCACCGGGATAGCTCTGCCATTCGATTTCCAGTGCATCGGGTACCCGCCCAACCCAGTCCCACTCGGCCTTGGTGCGAACATCCACCAAGCGCGCATGGGGCAACAGCGTCAGCAGTTGGGCCGCCTCTTTCGGCAACAAGGCGCCCGCATAGGGCAGCTGGCGTTCTTCAGCACGCGCCTTGGCGCGCATCAGCAATTCGTTAACTTGTCCCATAAGTTAGTCTCGTAGTTAGTCTTCTGGTTCGCCTCGAAAAGCATACCCGCCTCAGCGGTTTTTGAAGGTAATCGCGGCATCAAGTCGATCCATCACACTCGCCGGCACCGACTTGCTGCACATGATGTAGCGTAGCTCGCCGGGTGGCGCGTCGCGAAACTTGAGTAACTGAAAGTTCTTCGCCGGCAGGCCCGATGCCTTGATCAGCCCTTCGGCCTCTTCTTCGGCGATGATAAAAACGTCCGCCATGTTGAGATTGATCTGGCGCAGCATGTCAAAGTTCTCATCCGCGGTCACTAACGCAGGCCGCTCACGCTGGCTAAGCCAGCCATCAACCACCGGGCCGTAGGAGTAGGCCAACTTGACCAGCACCCGCAGATCTTTGGCCTGCAGCGTCTCCGCCATGCTGGTAAAGACTTTCATGCGCTCATTGTCGCTGCGCGCCAGCAGCAGTTGCGGCTGATCGCGATAAACGGGTTTGCTGAATTGCGCCCAGGATTCACGATCGGTGTTTTTGAAGCGTCCGGCCAGGCAGTCTTGGCCGGTGTTCGACTTGACCATGAAAAATTGCCGCGCTACCGGCGTCTCGGCCCAGCGAAACGCGACGCCGGCTTTACGGAAAGCCCGCTCAATCGGCTGCGCCACGATGCCAGTGACCTGGCCATCATCAAGGTATTCGTAAGGCACACGCGGATTGAAGTGCAGCGTGATCACGGGCTCATCGGCAGCCCAACTGCTATGGAACGAAAACAGGGAGACAAGCAACAGCAAAGCCTGGCCTAGGCGCGAGCCGATCCAATCACGAACGAGAACGCGTGCACGGGCAAGTCCACTTAACAAGGCGATCCACAAGTCAGTCAGCATGGCGTGGCAATATTCGGCAATGAGATTCGGTAGTGAGCGGGGAAGGCAATGACTACAATGCGTCAGAGTATATCCGCCCGAGTATATCTGCCTCACCCGCCATGACTGACACTGCTTCGTCCACACACCGCCACGACCCTGCTCATGCCCAACAGGAGCGCCATAGCGAAGGTGCGCGCATTACCTGGGTCAGTGTCGGGGTCAATATCGTACTAACCACCATGCAGATCATTGTCGGACTCTGGGCGCATTCGCAAAGCCTGGTTGCCGACGCCATGCACACCCTTTCCGACATCGTCGCCGATGCCTTCGTGCTCTGGGCCAACCGCAAGGGCGCCGAAGCGGCCGATGAACAACACCCCTACGGCCATGGCCGCTATGAAACCGCCGCCTCGCTGGTCTTGGGCGTGCTGCTGGCGCTGACCGGCGGTGGCATTTTGCTCGCCGCCGTCGATCGCTTGCTGGCCATGAATGCGCCGCCCGTCGGTATCGCCGCGATGTGGGCGGCACTGTTTACGCTGGCCGCCAAAGAGGGCTTATTCCGCTACATGCTGCGCATCGCCGAACGCTTGCGCTCCCCCATGCTCGTGGCCAATGCCTGGCATGCTCGCGCCGACGCGCTCTCGTCGCTGGTGGTCGCGGCCGGTATTGCCGGCGCTTTGCTCGGCTTCACGGTGGCCGACGCGGTGGCGGCCATCATCGTGGGTGCCATGATTGTGCGCGTCGGCTTGCGTTTTGCCTGGGATGCGCTGCAAGAGCTGATCGACACCGCGCTAGACCCGGTGGCCGTCGCGGCAATTCGCGACACCTTGAGCAAAACGCCTGGCGTGGTGGACCTGCACGAGCTACGTACCCGGCGCATGGCGCACCAGGTGCTGGTCGATGCGCATGTGCAGGTGCGTCCGCGCATCAGCGTCTCGGAAGGCCATCGAATAGCCGAGCAGGCGCGCGCCCGCGTGCTCGCCGCCCATGCCGAAGTGCTCGACGTGCTGGTACATATTGACCCGGAGGATGATCTGCCCGGCCACGCCACGCCCAGCGAAACCATCGCGCTGCCCGACCGCGCACAAGCCATCGCACAAATCGAAAGCCTGCTGGGTTTAACCCTGAGCGAACCGGAACGCACAGTCTTGCACTATCTCGGTCGCCGGGTGGAAGCCGAGGTATTTGTACCGGCCACAGCCAGCAGCGCGCTCAACCTGCGTGCCGACGAGTGCACCCGACAGCTGCCCTGGCTCAGCAAGCTCAGCGTGCACGCCAGTAACGCACCAACTTAAGGCGCAACACATTCATTGCGCACCACTTCGGTGCAAATGGTAATCCACTAGTCTTCCCCCCTCCACGCTTTGCCTGATCGCAGTCAGCGCCGGGCTGAACCGCTGTGGCAGAATATCGGGCGCAGCAGCAGGGCTCTCCACCACATCCCCTTGGCCACCATGCACCGTCGATGCGGCATCGTCCGCGCCGCTCACCCCGCATGGCACGCTAATCGCTAAGTCGGATAGGCTGGTTTTCACATTACTGTTCAGACAACACTCAGGAGTATTCGCATGACCCCCAATGATGTATTGAAGCTCGTCCAGGACAAGGACGTCAAGTTCGTTGATTTCCGCTTCACCGACACGCGCGGCAAAGAGCAGCACGTCGGCGTGCCAATCTCCGCCTTTGGTCTGGAAAAATTTGAAGACGGCCACGCCTTCGACGGCTCCTCGATCGCCGGCTGGAAAGGCATTCAAGCCTCCGACATGCTGTTGATGCCCGATGCCGCATCGGCCTACATCGACCCCTTCTTCGACGAAACCACGCTGGTACTGACCTGTGACGTCGTCGAGCCGTCTGACGGCAAGGGTTACGACCGCGACCCACGTTCGATCGCCAAGCGCGCCGAGGCTTACCTGAAGTCCTCCGGCATTGGTGATACCGCCTACTTTGGCCCGGAACCCGAGTTCTTCATTTTCGACAGCGTCGAGTGGAAAGTCGACATGTCTGGCTGCCGCG
>CAZFSH010000295.1:0-3400 GCA_964521935.1 uncultured Propionivibrio sp. | reverse complement strand
CTTGTCGTTTTTCCATGGCGCGAAAGTTGCGATGGTTGCCGACAAAATCCACACGCTCGATATCGATAGGGTGGCTTCATGGTGAAGCAGCTAGGTCGAGCGGCGGTTTAACCCATATCGGAGATACTGATGAGTAGTACTACCATGCGCCAGATGTTGGAGGCCGGTGTTCATTTCGGCCACCAAACCCGTTTCTGGAACCCCAAGATGGCCCCGTTCATCTTTGGTCATCGCAACAAAATTCACATCATCAACCTTGAGAAGACCCTGGCCAAGTACCAGGAAGCCATGAGCTTCATCAAGAAGATGGCTTCCAACAAGGGCACTGTGCTGTTTGTTGGCACGAAACGTCAAGCGCGTGAAATCATTGCTGAAGAAGCGCAGCGCTGCGGCATGCCGTTTGTTGATGAGCGCTGGCTCGGTGGCATGATGACCAACTTCAAGACGCTGAAGTTGTCGGTCAAGCGCCTCAATGAGCTTGAGCAGATGAATGAAGACGGTAGCTTTGAAAAGCTGTCCAAAAAAGAAGCCCTGACGATGCAGCGTGAAATGGACAAATTGCGTAAGTCCATCGGTGGCATCAAGGATATGGGTGGCTTGCCGGACGCGATCTTCGTGATTGACGTTGGCTACCATAAGATCGCTATTACTGAGGCTGCCAAGCTGGGTATCCCGGTTATCGGCATCGTTGATACCAATCACTCCCCCGAGGGCGTGAATTACATCATCCCGGGTAACGATGACTCTTCCCGTGCTATCCGTCTTTATGCGCGCGGCGTAGCTGATGCGATCCTCGAAGGTCGCAGCCAGTCGGTCAATGAAATCGTTCAGCAGATGTCGGGCGATGACGAGTTCGTTGAAGTTGACGACGAAGCCGCTGAGTAATTACGAGTAATTGTCATACGGTGCAGGCTGGTGAGGCGGATTTGTTCTGCCGCACTGCCTGTAACGTGAATCCCTTGATTCTGGAGTAAAGAGAATGGCGGAAATTACCGCAGGCATGGTTAAAGAGTTGCGTGAGAAGACTGACGCGCCGATGATGGAATGCAAGAAGGCGCTGACCGAAGCCGGTGGCGATATGGCGAAGGCAGAAGAGATTCTGCGCGTCAAGTTGGGTAACAAGGCGAGTAAGGCTGCTACCCGTGTTGCAGCAGAGGGCGTTGTGTCGATCAATATCAGCGCTGATGGCAAGGTTGGCAGTATTCTGGAAATCAATTCGGAAACCGACTTTGTTGCGAAGAATGATGACTTTTTAAAGTTGGCTAGCGATTGTTCGGCTTTGGTCTCCGCGAAGAATCCGGCTGATGTCGTTGCCTTGTCAGCGCTGCCCCTGGGCGATGGTACCGTCGATAGTGTGCGCTCAGCGCTGGTTGGTAAGATTGGCGAAAACATGTCGCTGCGTCGCTTCAAGCGTATTGAAGCCAAAGGTAAATTGGCCTCCTATATTCATGGTGGCTCCAAAATCGGCGTGTTGGTCGATGTAGTGGGCGGTGACGAGCAGTTAGCCAAAGATCTTGCCATGCATATTGCGGCGGCCAAGCCTAAGTCGCTTGATTCTTCAGGGGTTTCGCAAGAGTTGCTGGATACCGAGCGTCGTATTGCCATTGAAAAGGCTCGCGAATCAGGTAAGCCCGAAGCCATGCTGGAAAAAATCGCTGAAGGTACCGTGCAGAAATACCTCAAAGACGTGACCTTGTTGGGCCAGGTTTTTGTGAAGGCCGAAGATGGCAAACAGACTATTGAACAGTTACTGAAAGCCAAGGGCGCATCGGTAACGTGTTTTGAGCTGTTTGTTGTTGGCGAAGGCATTGAAAAAAAGACGGCCGACTTCGCTGCTGAAGTGGCTGCCCAAGCCGCTGCCGCAGCTGCGAGCCGTTAATTTCTGATTCCGGGGTCATCATGTCTGCACCAAAATTTCGCCGCATTCTGGTAAAGCTCTCGGGCGAGGCCTTGATGGGCAATGATGCGTATGGCATCAATGCTGCAACCATTGGCGGTATTGTTGGTGAAATCAAGGCAGTTGCTGACCTCGGCGTAGAAATTGGTGTAGTCATTGGTGGTGGCAACATCTTTCGCGGTATGGCCGGTACGGCAACCGGGATGGATCGTGCTACCGCCGACTACATGGGCATGCTAGCTACCATGATGAATGCCATGGCGCTGTGCGATGCCATGCGTCAAGGTGGTTTGAATGCGCGAGTGCAATCCGCGCTCAATATCGAGCAAGTGGTCGAGCCGTATATTCGCGGTAAAGCCATTCGTTATCTGGAAGAAGGTAAGGTTGTTATCTTTGCCGCCGGTACCGGTAACCCCTTTTTCACCACCGACACCGCTGCGGCGTTGCGTGGGTCGGAAATTGGCGCGGAAATCGTGCTCAAGGCAACCAAGGTTGACGGTATCTACACTGCAGACCCCAATAAAGACGCGACCGCAACGCGATTTAGTCGCATCAGTTTTGATGAAGTCATTGGCCGTAATCTGGCGGTGATGGACGCTACCGCGTTTGCTTTGTGTCGCGATCAAAAGTTGCCCATTAATGTGTTTTCCATCTTTAAAGCCGGAGCTTTGCGCCGTGTTGTGATGGGCGAGGATGAAGGAACATTGGTTCACGTGTGATTTCAGCCCGGCGTTGGAATGACAACAAGCTTCTGTTCTGTAACGTGTATGCGTAGGAGATGCTGTGATAGCCGAATTAAAAACAGCCACTGAAGGCAAGATGATCAAAAGCCTGGAATCGCTTAAACACGATTTGGCTAAAGTTCGTACCGGGCGCGCGCATACCGGTATCTTGGATCATGTACATGTCGACTACTACGGCAACATGGTTCCGGTAAATCAGGTTGCTAACGTCACTTTAATTGACTCGCGCACGATAGGTGTGCAGCCGTGGGAGAAGCCCATGGTCGCTAAAGTCGAGAAGGCGATACGGGATGCTGACTTGGGTTTAAACCCCGCCACGCAAGGCGACATGATTCGTGTTCCGATGCCGCTTTTGACCGAAGAGCGGCGCAAAGACCTGATCAAAGTGGTCAAGCATGAAGGTGAAACCACCAAAGTGGCTCTACGTAATTTGCGCCGGGACGCCAATACCCACCTCAAAGAAGCGCTGAAGAAAAAAGAGGTTTCTGAGGATGATGAGCGCCGTGCTCAGGACGATGTCCAAAAGCTGACTGACCGGTATGTCGCTGAAGTTGATCGGTTATTGGCGGAAAAAGAAAAAGATCTGCTTGCGATCTGATGCCGCTCGGCTATCAGTTCAGCGAGTTACATCATTGCTGCCTAGGCGTGATGTGCTTAGGCTAAAAGGGGGCGCGATATGACACGCGTAAATATGAGTTCTACTCAGGCAATCCCCGCAACGGGCGCCGTGCCTAAGCATGTCGCCATCATCATGGATGGT
>CAZFSH010000294.1:0-3418 GCA_964521935.1 uncultured Propionivibrio sp. | reverse complement strand
GTTGTGGCCACGGTGCTGCAGCAGCGCGTTCATGGGCACCACAAAAAAACCGGCTAGTGCGCCTACTGCTAGCAGCAGCGGAATGGCCACCCAGAGCTCGGTAACGCGGGTCATGACCATGACAATCAAACCCATCGCGATACCGAGGGGAATAACGCGCACTGACTTGCGCAGCGTAATCCATTTGGCCGCCAGCACCGCCCCCAAGGCAACGCCTACCGCAACAACGCCTTGCATCATGCTGGCCTTGGAGAGATTGAGGTCTAGCGCACTGCGTGCCCATTCCAGCACAATGAACTGCAAGGTAGCACCTGCGCCCCAGAACAAGGTGGTCACGGCCAGTGAAATTTGCCCGAGCTTGTCGCGCCAGAGCAGTTTGACGCAATGGACAAATTCATGAACCAGATAGGTCGGGCTGTTTTTGAGCGGTTTATGATCGACGCCGGTATCCGGCACATAAAGGTTGAGCAGGGCCGCGATCAGGTAAATGACGCCGATGATGGCCAGATTGACTTCCAGCGAGCTGCTGGGCGCGAAGGGCAGGCTCAGCAACCAGGCGGAGACATCCGGATGGATCAGCAGGCCGCCGATGACCGTGCCGAGAATGATGGCACCGACCGTCAGGCTTTCGATCCAGCCATTGGCAACCACCAGCATGCGTGCGGGCAGGTATTCGGTCAGGATGCCGTATTTGGCCGGCGAATAGGCCGCCGCACCGAGGCCAACGACGGCATAGGCCATCAAGGGGTGGACGCTGAAAAACATCAGGCTACAGCCAAAGATCTTGACGCCATTGCTAATAAACATGACGCGCCACTTGGCCATGGAGTCGGCAAAGGCACCGACGAAGGCGGCAAGTGCTACGTAAGACACGGTAAAGCCGGTCTTGAGCAAGGGCTCATAGGCGGCCGGGGCTTGCATATCGCGCAGCACCGCAATGGCAGCAATCAACAGGGCATTGTCGGCCAGCGCAGAAAAAAACTGCGCCGCCATGATGACGTAAAAACCTAGGGGCATCCGGGGTGTTCTGAAAGGGGCGAATGAAACTGGCGCCGCTTTGTCTCCTCGTTCTAATGAGAATCAGGTACTTTGGGGTGGCAGAATAAGCGAATTACCCGATTTTGGAGAAAAACATGACGCGTCCGGTTCTGGCGCGCATCAATCGCTCGGCCCTGCGCCACAATTATTTGCTGGCCAAGCAGCACGCAGCGGGGGCGCAGGCATGGGCGGTGCTCAAGGCGGATGCCTACGGTCACGGGCTGATGGCCATGGCGCAGGCGTTGAAAGACCATGCCGATGGGATCGCACTGATTGAGCTGGAAGGCGCCATCGAGTTGCGCGAACAAGGCTTCGTTCAACCCATCATGGTGATGGAGGGCTTCTACACGGCGGATGAAATCCCGCTGTTTGCCGAATATGGCTTGACGGCGGTCTTGCACACCCCTTCGCAGGTCGAGGCGCTGGCCGCCGCGCAATTGCCCCGCGGCTTGCCTGTCATGCTCAAGATTGATACGGGGATGCGTCGGCTGGGCTTGAACGCCAGCGAGTTTCGCCGCGCACTGGAATTGCTTGAGCGCAGTGGCTGCACCTCATCGATCACGCTCATGACGCACTTTGCCGAGGCCGATGGCGCAGGCATCACCGAGCCAATGGCCGAGTTTGCGCGCATGACCGAGGGGCTTGGTTTGCCAATGAGCGTGGCGAATTCGGCCGCCTTGCTGCGGTTTTCCGAGCACGTCGGTGGTGCCGGCAACTGGGTGCGGCCGGGCATCATGCTCTACGGCGCCTCGCCATGCCCTGATGTGCGCACCGCGGCGCAGTGGGGGCTGCAACCGGTCATGACGCTGCAAAGCCAGTTGATTTCGCTACGGCCGCTGGTCGTAGGGGATCGCGTCGGCTATTCCGGCACCTTTGTCGCAGATGGCCCGATGACGGTGGGCGTGGTGGCCT
Organism: uncultured Propionivibrio sp.; assembly: GCA_964521935.1. Classification (GTDB taxonomy): domain Bacteria; phylum Pseudomonadota; class Gammaproteobacteria; order Burkholderiales; family Rhodocyclaceae; genus JADJEF01. The sequence continues at coordinate 1,468 of CAZFSH010000294.1, read as the reverse complement.
GTGGGTATGGCGATGGGTATCCGCGCCACGCACCGACAGGCACGCCGGTCATGATCAACGGCCAGCGCACGCGCTTGCTGGGGCGAGTGTCGATGGACAAGCTGTGTATTGATTTAACGGAAATAAACCACGCAAAAATTGGCGATACCGTCACACTGTGGGGCGGTGAAGGGCCCAATCACCTGCCGGCAGACGAGGTGGCCACGGCCGCCGGTACCATTGCCTACGAACTTTTCTGCGCGCTCGCCGGGCGCGTGGCGATTGAGTACATTGATTAACCGAGATTCACCGAGGAGTTTTTATGCGCACATTGTTTGATCCCATCACCGTTGGCGAGCTGACCCTGCCCAATCGTATTGTCATGGCACCGCTGACCCGTTGCCGCGCCAGTGAAGGGCGCGTCCCCAATGCGCTGATGGCTGAGTATTACGCGCAGCGCGCCAGCGCCGGCCTGATTCTCTCGGAAGCGACCTCCGTTATGCCGATGGGCGTGGGCTATCCCGACACACCGGGAATCTGGTCCGATGAACAGGTGGAAGGCTGGAAACCCATTACCAAAGCCGTGCATGCCGCCGGTGGTCGTATCTTCATGCAGCTGTGGCACGTGGGCCGCGTATCCCACCCTGACTACCTTGGTGGTGAATTGCCGGTCGCGCCGAGCGCGATTGCGCCGCAGGGTCACGTCAGCCTGTTGCGTCCGCAACGTGAATACGCCGTGCCACGCGAGCTGACTTTTGCCGAGCTGCCCGAGATTGTGGCGGCCTATAAAAAAGGCGCGGAAAACGCGAAGAAAGCCGGCTTTGATGGCGTTGAAATTCACGGCGCCAACGGCTATTTGCTCGACCAGTTCCTGCAAGACAGCACCAACAAGCGTACCGACGCCTATGGCGGCAGTATCGAAAACCGTGCTCGGCTGGCGTTGGAAGTCACCGATGCCGTCTTGCAAGTGTGGCCGGCCGGACGTGTGGGTTACCACATTGCGCCGCGTGGCGATGCGCACACCATGGGCGATTCCGACCCGCTGGCGACGTTCAGCTACCTGTGCCGCGAACTGGCCAAGCGCAAGCTGGCATTCGTTTTTGCCCGTGAGTCGCTGGGCGAAAAGCGTATCGGCCCACAACTCAAGCAGGCGTTTGGTGGCGTCTATATCGCCAATGAAGGCTTCAATGGCGAGACGGCGCAAAAGGTACTGGACGCCGGCGAAGCCGACGCGGTCTCATTCGGTAAGGACTTCATCGCCAACCCTGATTTGCCCCGTCGTCTGGAACTCAAACAGCCGCTGAACCGGTGGGACGCCAAGACCTTCTACGGCTATGGCGCCAGCGACCTCACGCTCGGCTATACCGATTACCCCAGCCTGGTTAACGAGATTGGCTGAGCGGCTTGGCTAAACCTAAAACCCAATATGCCTGTACCGAGTGCGGCGGTACCTCGCCCAAGTGGCAAGGGCAATGCCCCGGCTGTGGCC
>CAZFSH010000293.1:0-3432 GCA_964521935.1 uncultured Propionivibrio sp. | reverse complement strand
TCAATCTCGCGCTGTTTTTCAGCTATCACGTACTCTGGCCAAATGGATGGCAAGGCGGCTTCGATCTTCAAGCCGCCGTGATCGCCGCACTGGCCGCCCTCGCCCTGTTTCGCTACCAACGCCACGTCATCGAGGTGGTCGCCGGTGCCGCCATACTGGGCGTGCTGTCCACGCTGCTTTAGCTTTACTACTCAGCCCACGTTGAACCCCTACAAAACCTATCGCGCACCACCATGATCATTCAACTCATCAGCAACCCCTGCTCCGGCAGCTATTCGCCCAGCCTGATTGCCCGCCTAACCGCCGAGTTCATCCGCCAAGGCGCGCAAGTGGTGCAGGGTGAAAGCAGCCCACGTGCGCCCTTGGTGATTGCCCCCGAAGCGGAACGCCTTTGTGTCGTCGGTGGCGACGGCACAGTGCGTCACGTCGTCGCGGCCTGGCAAAAAGCCCAAGCGAACAGACCGCACAACACCCCGCCACCGTCCCTGATCGCCTATCCGGGCGGCACGGTCAATTTGCTGCAACTGGAAACCCAACTGCCGCTTGCGCCGGAAGCCTTTGTCGCGCGTGCGCTGCATACCGGCGACGCGCGCGAGCATTACAGCGTCACGATCAATGACACGCTGTTTCTCGCGTGCGCCAGCGTTGGGCCGGATAGTGCCGCCGTGGCCAGGCTCTCCGAGCCGCTGAAACGCTGGCTGGGCAAGCTGGCCTATGTCGTCGCATTTCTTGCGGTGCTATGGCACTGGCCACGACCCAAATTACGCGTAACGGTGGATGGGCACGTGCTCGACTGCGAAGCGGTATATCTGGCCAAAGGGCGCTACTTTGCCGGCCCGTGGAGTTTTGCGCCGGCGGCACGGCTGGATGCCGCGACGCTGCATATCGTGAGCATTGCCCGGCTCACGCGCTGGATCTACATCCGCTTTATGCTGGCCATGATGCTCGGCCGCGCCGTCGAGACTATTCCCGGTGTCACCCTGCACACCGGAAGCACCCAAACTACGGTGACGCTAGACGGACTCTCGGCCGCCGACGCGCACTTGCCCGTGCAAGGTGATGGGGACATCATCTCGCACTTACCGGCGCGAATTAGCCTAAACCCAGCACCGGTAAATGTGATTCGTTAAATCGCTAAACCGCTAAGCGGCGAGTCAAACTTATCAGCTGAGCCGGTACGCCGCTACGGTCTGCTGCATCTGGTTGGCAAGCTGCTTCAGTTCGCCCGCCAATTCAGCGCTACGACCAGCGGCCTGGCTGTTCTCTTCAGCCATCTGAGCGACTTGCTCAACCTGCCCGGCGATGGCGTTGCTGGCGCCGCTCTGCTCGCGCAGTGCCACGGCAATTTCACCCACCAAGCTGCCGCTTTGTTCGGCGCTACCGGCAATTTCGTCAATCGCGGCGCGCGCTGATTGGGCATCATTCACCCCGTCGCGCACCGACGACACGGCCTCGTGCATGCGCTTGGCCACTTCACTCGAACGCTGCTGAATGGTTTCCACCATGCCAGAAATTTCCACCGTCGAGCTGGCAGTACGTTCAGCCAGCTTGCGCACCTCGTCGGCCACCACAGCAAAACCACGCCCCTGTTCGCCAGCACGCGCCGCTTCAATCGCCGCGTTCAAAGCCAGCAAATTGGTTTGATCAGCCACATCCTTGATCACGCCCACGACTGAACTGATCTGATTGCCGCTCTCCTCCAGACGTGCCAACTCCGACACCGCCTCATCAACGAGATTGGCAATAGTGCCGATGCGTTCAGCCGTATGCGACACCGAGGTACGCCCGCCCGAGGCGAGTTCGCCGGACTGGCGAGCCAGACGGCTCGCTTCAGCGGTACGGTCAGATACATGGTTGATGCTGACGGTCATTTCTTCGACGCTGGCGGCCATCGACGAGGCGGCATCACTCTGGCTACTTGAGCTTTGCTGCACCTGCTGCGAAGCACCCGCCAACTCAGTCGACGACATCGCCAGGCGATCGGCATTGCTGCGCACATCGCTCAAACCGGAACGCAAACGCTCGATCAGCTGATTCAGCGCACGCAGCAATTCGGACAATTCATCCTGACCCGACACATGCAGCGGCTTGGAAAAATCGAGCTCGCGCACCACACGCACCACTTCATCGCGCGCACGGTTAGCCGCGCCCACAACGGACTGATAAGTCACAAACGCAATCCAGAGCAAGACCGCGCCACACACAACAATGATGGCAATCGCAATAATCCTGGCACTGGCAATCGCCGCCTCGCCCTCTTTCTGATCTTCTTCAGCGCCCTTGGCGTTGTAGTGCATGTGCGCCTCAAAGGCGGCCAGCGCTTTTTGTCCAAGCGGACGCAGCACTTTATTGACGTGCTCAAGGGCGGTTTCGTTTTCATTTTTGCGCGATAGTTCTAGCGCAAACACCATCTCTTTTTCATACGCGGCAAGGGCTGCGTTATCCGCCGCCAAGAGCGCACGATCTTCCTCATCGTAAACCAGCGGCTCATAGTCTTTGAGCGCCTTACGCACCGCCTCGACATCGGTCTTGAGTTTGCCTTCAATCTCCGTCATGGCCGCATCGCCATCGGCAATCATGTGATTGAGGATATCAATGCGCATTTCGAGAAAATTACTTTGCGCAGAAGCCAAAATAATGACGCTGGGCAAGGAGTTGTCGACGGCAGTATCCAGCTTTTCGCCAATCCGCTCGACTTGCACCAAGGCATTGCCCCCAGCCAAAACAATACCGAGCAAAGCCACGACAATCAAGGCAGTCAGTCGATGTGAAATTTTTTGCAGCATAGCGAGTACCTTTTTATGAGTAGTCTCATCATTGTCACACGGGCCAACGCTAGACTGCACAGCGACAAGCACGAACTTAAGCGCAAACAAGGCATTTAAAATCCGTCAATTCGCGCTACTGGCCAATCACTCCCTTTTATATTCATCCTCATACTTTTACATTTGCAAGCTGATTTATCAGCATTTGACCGACTGAAGGTAATTTATGTACCAAATCACGTGGGAACCGCAGGGGGTAATCCGTACATTCACAGGCATCGTGAAGCGGGCAGAGGTCACGCAGGCGCTCCGCGATTCAGCAACTGATCCGCGGCTTATAAGCGTCAAGTTTTCCATCAACGATTTCTCAGGCTGTCAGGCACTGATTGCCAATCATGAAGCGCTAGACGAGATTGCTCAGGTTGCTAATAATTGGCGGCAAGATCACCCAACCTCGCTGTCCAAAGTCGCTTTCGTTGTTTGTGACCCCACCATCACCGTTGAACTGAAGGACTATGCTCAAAGTGTCAGCAAGGGAGCTAACGTAGAGTTCTTTACGAGCATTGAAATTGCCAGAAAGTGGGTAGAAGAATAATTCTCCCGCTATAGCGACGGCGCGAAGAAGCTACGGCGTCAAGGCATGCGCCCACATCATCGTGGGAAATTT
>CAZFSH010000292.1:0-3441 GCA_964521935.1 uncultured Propionivibrio sp. | reverse complement strand
GCTGGGTCGATGTGCATCGCCGCTTGCTTCCCGAGGCGACCAGTGAGGCGTACACGTGGTGGTCTAATCGTGGGCAGGCGTGGGCAAAAAACGTGGGCTGGCGTATTGATTATCAGATTGCGACACCGGCAATGGCCGCCAGTGCCAAGGCGGTATCGGTTTATAAGGCGCAACGTTTTTCTGATCATGCCCCACTAATCATTGACTACGATAGGGCGTTTCCGTGACTCTGCATTGCCAGCGCTGAGTAAAGGCGCTAGGCTCCCAACTTTTCCGCATCCTTTCCACCCCCCTGCAGGAGACTGACCATGACTGATATGACGGAACTTCGCGCTGAACCCAGCGATGTCACCAAAGAAAAACTGATGGCCGATATTCGTCTGGTCATTGCCGACTCAGAGGAACTGCTGCGGGCGACCGCGGGTAATGCGGGTGACAAAGTGGCCGAGATTCGCGGGCGCGCGCAAGAGCACTTGGCTGCCGCCAAAATCAAGCTTGCGGCGATGGAAATGGCGGTGGTCGATAAGGCCAAAGCGGTGGGCCGCGCTACCGATGACTACGTCCATGAGAACCCCTGGCGTTCGGTGGGTATTGCTGCGGGCGCTGGCTTGGTGATTGGCCTGCTCATCGGCCGTCGTTAATTCTCATGAGTGAATCCGCCGGTCAAGCTGGCGCGGGGGCATCCAGGCCCCCTGGTTTATTCACCTCGGCACGAGGGCTGGCGGCGACCACGGTGTCGCTGGCCGCCAATCGCTTGTCACTACTCGGCGTTGAGCTCTCCGAAGAGAGTTCACGCTTGCTGGGCATTCTGCTTTACGGTGCCATGACGGTGATCGCCTTATGGGCGGGGCTTATTTTTCTCGCCATTTTCATTACCGTCGTGATGTGGGAGAGCAACCGCCTGCTTGCGCTGGGTATCTTTGCCTCGCTGTTTATCGGCGCCGGGACGGTGAGCTGGCTGGTGACCCGGAACTTACTGCGCACCAAATCGCAATTATTCGCTGCCAGCCTTGCCGAACTGCGCAAGGATCATTCCGCGCTGCGTGGTCAGTAGAGAGTTTGTGTGAGTCAGCGCGATATTGAACGGGCATTGAAGAAGCAACGGCTTCTGATGGACAGCGCTGTGCTCCGTGAGCAGATGGCGGTGTATGGTCGTGGCGTCGAGCCGGTGTTTACTGTGGTGGATGTGAGCCGTCAAGCATGGGCCTGGCTCAAGGCACGACCGGCAATTCCCGTCGCTATGGCGGTGGCCGTGTTCGTTGCGCGTCCGCGTTTTGTGGTGCGCTGGGCACGTCGTGCCTGGCTGGGCTGGAAAGCCGTCGAGCGCTGGCGTGCCTTAGCGGTTTCGGTGGATCGGGTACGTGAGCGATGAGTGATGCGGAATCCCCCCTGCGGCGCAAGCGCTGGCGCCCGGTGCCCCGCAGCTGGCTGGATGCGCAGCGGCGCGAAAGTGACTTGATTCGCCGCGAGGCGAGCAAAATCCGTGGCTTGTTGCCCTTGCTCATGAAGCACCGCAATGGCCAGCGCTGGACGCCGCAAGAGCGCCAGGAACTTATGCAGCAGTTCCACATGCTGGCGCATCTCTCCCCCTATGTGGTGATCCTGATTTTGCCCGGCTCGTTTATTGCGCTGCCAGCCCTGGCGTGGTGGCTGGATCGCCGCCGCCAGCAACGCGGCTAGCCTGCTGCCCTGCTACGGCTGTTGGCAAACGGCGCTCACACCGTTTTCGCCGCATGTTGCCCTGCGATACGGCCGCTAAACACGCAGCCCCCCAGAAACGTCCCTTCCAGGGCGCGCAAGCCGTTCATGCCGCCACCGCCAAAGCCGGTGGTTTCGCCCGCGGCATAGAGGCCGGCGATCGGCTGATTATGGGTATCGACCACTTGCCCGTTCAGGTCGGTCTGGATGCCACCGAGTGACTTGCGGCAGACAATGAATTCACGAATGGCCACCAGCGGCATGGCTTTGGCATCGACAATTTTCTGAAACTTGCAGGTGCGTAATTTGTCGCCGCGCCATTTGCGCAGGTAGGCAATGCGCCGCAGTTGCTCATCATTGTGGAAGGTCTGGCCTCGGTCGATCTGGTCGTCGTAACGGCCGACGGTTTCCTGTACGGTCGCCAGATCAACGGCGTTGTCGCCATTGAGCGCATTCATCTTGTCGACCAATTCGCTCAAGGAGCGGCCGGTCACCACATCGGCGCAATTTTCGATGAACTCATTGGTGAGCGCCGGGTTGCCCAAGAGCAGTTCTCGGATAAAGCCTGGCCAGTTTTTGTCGCGCACCGAACGATTGAATTCCGCGCCCGAAATGGCGAACTCCTTGTTCATGATCGTGCGGTTGAGTACTTGCCAGGAATATTGCTTTTCCTGCTTGCACACCTGCGTCACGAGATCGCGCGTGTCGAAACCGGTAACGAGCGGTTGTGGGCCGATGCGCTCGCCGCGCCAGTTGAGCCACAGCGCCGAACGCGGCGGCACCAGCGAGAGCCCGTGGTTGGGCTTGCGTGGTTTCCAGTGGTGCACGCCGGCGGCGTAGTTCCAGTTGCGATCGAGATGGGCGACGCGTGCGCCCAGCTGTTCGGCCGCATCGTGCAGCAGGCCATCCGAATATTTGTGTGCGCCGGTGAGCAAGGTTTCTGGGGGCGTGCCCCAGTCGGCATGCCAGTTTTTGCGCACGCGCTCGATGCTGCCATTGACGCCGCCGGTGGTGACGATGACCGCTCCGGCGCTTGCGGTAAAGGCGGTGGCGTCATCTTCGCGCACGCCCACGCAGCCATTCACGCGCTCCGATTCAACGCTGAAATTTTCCACACGATGCGCAAAAAGTGTACGCAGATTGGCGCGTTGCGGATGCCGGTTCAAGGCATCGAGCAAATGCCCGATCAGGCCATGGCCCGTGCCCCAGACAATGTGAAAACGTGGCCCCGAATTGCCGGGCGTGAAGTTGCCGCGCTCGATCCAGTGCGGCACCGGCACAAAGCTGACGTCACGTTCCTTGAGCCAGCGATAAACCTCGCTATTGCACTGTTCGACATAAGCGCGCGCCCAGCGGCGTGGCCAGTCCATGTGCGGCACATTGGCATCCAGTTCTCCGAAGGCGACCCAATCGCGCCAGGCGAGATCAACCGAATCCCTGAAGCCGACGCGGCGTTGTTCAGCGCTATCCACCACAAACACACCGCCGAAACTTTCTTTGGCCTGACCGCCGAAATTGGCTTCGATGTCGCGGTCGAGCAGCAACACTTTGCACCCGGCGGAGAGTAATTCGAGTGTCGCGCAAATGCCGGCGAGGCCGCCGCCCACGACAATCACATCGGCTTGATACGCATTCATTTCTGCCCCCTATGGTTTTCTAATGCTGCATGGCGCCGTGTCACAGCGACTGACTTTTGCTGCGTAGGGTTAGCCCTGGCCAGCCGTGACCGGGATCAGCGCACCG
>CAZFSH010000291.1:0-3454 GCA_964521935.1 uncultured Propionivibrio sp. | reverse complement strand
GCAAAGACGAGTTCTTCGGCACGCCCCGCTCGGAGCGCGCGCAGTTGTTCCTGTCGAAAATTCTGCAGCACTGAGCACGGCTCACCTATTGCTGGGCCTGGCCTCAGCGTAGGTGGAAGCAGGCGTCCGCTCACTTCCCTGTGCTAACTCGCTTATTCATTCACTCATTCACGCTATCCCACCATGCCCACTCTTTTCTCTGAACTCCGCCTTGGCGCACTGACCGTCCCTAACCGCATCTTCATGGCGCCGCTGACCCGTTGCCGTGCCGGTGAGGCGCACATCGCCAATGACTTGATGGCCGAACACTACGCCCAGCGTGCCAGCGCCGGCTTGCTCATCGCCGAAGCCACCATGGCGATGGAAGGCAACTCCGCCTTCTGGACCGAGCCGGGCATTTATTCACCGGACCACGCAGCCGGCTGGAAAAAAGTCACCGATGCCGTACATGCCGCTGGTGGCCGCATCTTCCTGCAAGTCTGGCATGGCGGCCGCGCTTGCCACCCTCTCATGAATGCGGGCAAAACCCCGGTCAGCGCCAGCGCCTTGGCCATCACCGGTGAAGATGTGCACACACCCGAAGGCAAAAAAGCCCACGTGGTACCCCGCGCCCTCACGGATGACGAAATCCCGGCCATTGTCTCGGGTTTCCGCATAGCCGCCGAGCATGCCAAAGCCGCTGGCTTTGACGGCATCGAAGTGCATGGCGCGAACGGCTATCTGCTCGACCAGTTCTTGCGCGATGGCAGCAATACGCGCACCGGTGCCTATGGGGGCAGCGTGGAGAACCGCGCACGCCTGCTCTGCGAGGTCCTCGATGCAGTGATTCCCGTCTGGGGCAGCGATCGCGTTGGCGTACGCCTCTCGCCACTCAACAGCTATAACGACATGCGCGATAGCGATCCAGTCGGCCTGGTCACCTATCTGGCCAAGCGACTAAATGATTTCAATCTTGCCTACTTGCACGTGATGCGCGGTGACTTTTTCAGCAAGCAAACGGGCGATGTACTCACTCCCGTACGTGCGCACTACAAGGGCTGCCTGATCGGCAATATGGGCTACTCGGCCAGCGAAGCGGAAACGGCCATTGCCGAGGGCAAGCTCGATGCCGTCGCCTTCGGCACGGCTTTCCTGGCCAACCCGGATCTGCCAGCCCGAATCAAAGCCAACGCGCCACTGAATAAGCCACACCCCGCGACCTTCTACTCGGCTGGCCCAGAGGGCTATACCGACTACCCGACGTGGCAAGGCTAAGCTGAGCGAGCGGCGGCGTAGTGCCGCTGCCGGGAAATTCCTGCGGAAAGTCAGTCGCTGTGGGACGGCGCTTGACGGTGAACGCTCAGCGCCTACAGCCCATCATCATGCCCGCCACCCTTGATCGCCGCCATGACCATGGCGCGCGTCAGGCTCGGCGCCAGCCGCTCAAGGAAATCAAAGTCACAGGTACGTAGCCAGAGATCACGACGAAAACCGATACGTGTGGTGTTGATCTCAAACAAATGCGCAGCGGGCAGGCAAACCAGGCTGCTGTCACGGTGTTGGTCATAGGCCATTTCGGCAATGATGCCCACTCCCAAGCCCAGCTCAACGTAGGTCTTGATAACGTCGGAGTCGATGGCCGTCAAGGCCACTTGCGGATGCAGATTCTGGCGATCGAATGCGCGATCAATGCGGGTGCGACCGGTAAACGTGGCGTCGTAAGTAATCAGGGGAAAGCCGGCCAAGGCCGCCAGCGACAAGGTGGGCAGTTGCGTAAGGGCATGCCCATGCGGCACGACAACGCAGTGTGACCACTGATAGCACGGCAAGGCCACCAGCTCGGTGATCTGATCAATGGCTTCGGTGGCAATGCCCAAATCGGCGGAACCGTCGCGCAGCCAGTCCACCACCTGAACCGGGCTGCCCTGTTGCACATGTAGCCGAATGCCCGGGTGCAAGCGCACGAAGTCACGAATCACCGGCGGCAACACGTAGCGCGCCTGCGTGTGCGTGGTCGCCAAAGTCAAGGTGCCTTCGGCTTCGTGGGCAAAATCGTCGGCAACGCGTTTCATGTTTTGCGCGTCGCGGAGCATGCGCTGGGCAATTTCCAACACGCGCCGACCGGCTTCGGTGATGCCGGTCAGGCGTTTGCCATTACGCTCAAAGATAACCACCCCCAACTCGTCTTCCAATAGCTTGATTTGTTTGGAAATACCCGGCTGGGAGGTGAAAAGGGTTTCGGCAGCACCGGAGACATTGAGGCCTTGCCGTTCTACTTCAACGAGAAAACGCAATTGCTGGAGCTTCATGGCAAAAATTATATAACCAGAAGTGCTTTGCAAATCTCGACAAGGTATTTTCAAGGCATAAAGATGCCGGGTAGCATACGCACCATGAACCTTGATCTGAGCATCATCAACCCCGCGCTGAGCGTGTCCGGGCTAGTGGTTGGCATCATTGTCGGCCTCACCGGCGTGGGCGGTGGGTCGCTGATGACACCGTTGCTGATTCTCTTTTTCGGCTTCAAGCCGGTGACGGCGGTCGGCACTGATCTGCTTTACGCGGCGATCACGAAAAGCGGCGGTAGCTGGGTGCACCACAAACACGGGCACGTGGATTGGCGCATCACCGGCCGCCTGGCCGCCGGTAGCGTCCCCGCTGCCGCCGTCACGCTGGCCGTATTGGCCTCGATCGGTATCGATAAACACGACACCGGACATATTATTTCGGTATCACTCGGGATTGCCCTGCTGCTGACCGCCGCCTCGATCATCTTTCGCCGCCAACTGCTGGAATGGGCCACCCAGCGTCAGCAAGGCCGCGAGCCGCTCTCGGAAGCAAAAATTGCCCGGCTCACGGTGATCACCGGCGCCATTGTTGGTGTGCTGGTTTCCGTATCGTCGGTGGGCGCAGGGGCCTTGGGGGTTACCGCCCTCACCTTTTTGTACCCGCGCTTGTCGGCGCAAAAAATTGTTGGCTCTGACGTCGCGCATGCGGTGCCGCTAACCTTTGTCGCCGGTATCGGCCACTGGTGGCTGGGGACCGTGGATGTGGCCCTGCTGCTCAGCCTGCTCGTTGGCTCGCTGCCCGGCATCGCGATTGGTAGCCACTTGTCCGCCAAAGTCCCCGAGCGCACCTTGCGCACCATGCTCGCCGGCATTTTGATGCTCGTTGGCGGCAAGCTGATTTTCGCCTAAGACTTTTCATTAAGGCTTTTCACTATGTATCGTTACGATTCCTACGACCACGCCATCGTCAAAGCGCGTGTCGCCCAATTCAAAGGGCAGACTGAGCGCTATCTCGCCGGCAAGATCAGCGAGGACGAATTCCGTCCGTTGCGCCTGCAAAATGGCCTGTACATCCAGCGCCATGCGCCCATGTTGCGCATCGCCGTGCCCTACGGCCTGCTCAGTTCGGTACAGGTGCGCACCCTTGCCGAGATTACCCGTGACTACGATCGCGGCTACGGCCACTT
>CAZFSH010000290.1:0-3459 GCA_964521935.1 uncultured Propionivibrio sp. | reverse complement strand
ACTGACTTTTGCGCTCCATGAATCCTGAGGACTTGATGCTGCTGGTCACCCGTACCATGCCGTTTGGCAAGCATGCAGGGCGACGGCTTTGCGATTTACCCGGCAACTATCTGAACTGGTTCGCCCGCGAAGGCTTTCCTCCTGGCGAAATCGGCCGCCTGCTCGCCCTGATGCACGAAATCGACCATAACGGCTTGGGCCATTTGCTGGCCCCCTTGAAAGCACGCTAGTCGTCGATAATCCCCGTTACTGAAACCTCATTCATTCACCGTACTGATCATGAAAATCGAAAAAAATACCGCCGTTACGCTGCGCATTTCCATCACCGAGATCGACGGCAAACCAACCAAGCCGAGCAACGATGACATTTCCTATTTGCATGGCGGCTATGACAATATCTTTGCCAAGCTTGAGGAGGCGCTTGACGGGCAGGAAGTCGGCTTCAAAACAAGCCTCGCCCTGTCCGCTGCCGATGCGTTTGGGGAACGTGACCCAGCCCTCGAAATGACCATCCCTAAAAGCGATTTTCCGCCCGGCGTAAAAGTCGGCGGCCAGCTCGAACTACCCGGTAACGATGGCGAGCTGGGGTTGTACTACGTGGTGAAAATCAAAGGCGACAAGGTCATGCTCGACGGCAATCACCCTCTCTCGGGCAAATCACTACGCCTCTCTGCGACCGTGAAAGAAGTGCGCGCCGCCACGGAAGAAGAAATCGCCCACGAGCACGTGCACGGCGCTCACGGCCATCAGCACTAAGCCATAGACGCTAACCATGACGCTCAACACGTGGTGGCTGTTTGTCATGATGACCTTCGTGGTCTCCGCCACGCCTGGGCCCAACATGCTGCTGGTCATGAGCAGCAGTGCCCGCTTCGGTTTTCGAGCTGCCATGGCCGCCATGGCAGGCTGCATGACCGCCCTGCTCGCCATGATGAGCATTTCGGCAGCGGGCCTTGGCGCGCTGCTGCAGGCGTTTCCGGCCGTGTTTGATGCCCTACGCTTGCTCGGTGCGGCTTACCTGGCTTATCTGGGCATCATGATTTGGCGTGCGCCCATTGAAAACACCACCGATACCATCGGCACATCCTCTAGCCCACTGGAGCCCTCAAAGTCGCCCAGCACGCTCTATCGACAAGGCCTGCTGGTCGCTGCCAGCAACCCCAAAGCCATTCTCTTTGCCGCGGCATTTCTGCCCCAGTTCATTGACGCGGAGGCGCCGCAGTTACCACAATTCATGATCCTGCTGGCCACCTTCGCAAGCATTGAGATCAGCTGGTATGTCGTCTATGCAGCGAGCGGCAATCGCTTGGCCAACGCCCTGCGTAAGGCAAATGTTGCCAAATGGTTCAATCGGATCACTGGTGGCGCCTTTGTTGGCTTTGCCATCGCGATGTCAGGGATTCGCGATTAAGGTCGTGGGTCGGCCGTCTCGCTGTCACTAAGGCTACGCGTGGTTTGACGGCCATGGCATTCCTCAACCACAACCGCTTCTCCCTCAAAAACTCGGTCGTTCGCCGCATAGTCATGCCGCTGGCCAGGCGGCGCATTGGTGTTGGTGCTAACTTTGCGACGATGGAAATAGGCGCGAAGCAACAACACCGCCAACACCACGCCGACAAACACCAAGAGCAGCAAGGAAAAGGCTAAACCCAGCGCCAACAAAGCCAGACCGAGCAACAGCACAAGTGCTTTTCGAATAATTTTCATTCACGCATCGCCGGCTTATTCCGGCGCCTTTGAGTCTATGGCCAGCGTAACCGGGCCATCATTAACCAGACTAACGGCCATGTCCGCGCCAAAAATTCCGGTTGGCACCGGCTTACCCAGCGCCATCGACAACTCGGAGACAAAACGGTCAAACAATGGCTGTGAAATATCGCCACGCGCTGCGCGCCCCCACGAAGGCCGATTGCCTTTTTTTGTTGAGGCATAGAGAGTGAATTGCGACACGGCCAAAATCTCGCCGCCCGCCTCGACAACGCTGCGGTTCATTACTCCGGCATCGTCATCAAATACACGCAGACGCACCACCTTCTGCACCATCCACGCAATATCGTCGGCGGTATCGGTCGGCTCAAATCCGGCAAGAACCAAAAAACCATATCCAATGCTTCCGGTAATTTCACCCTTGACCCGAACGGCCGCTTCGCTAACGCGTTGAACAATAATTCGCATGATGTGCAGATATTACAAACTGCCTTGATTATTCGCCACAATAACGCCCATGACTGAGATCGATAAGCACGAAAAGCAACGCTTGGACAAATGGCTATGGGCAGCGCGTTTCTTCAAAACCCGCTCGCTGGCGGCTGATGCCATTGACGGCGGGAAAGTGCAGTGGCAAGGGCAGCGCGTCAAGCCGTCACGCGATATTCGCATCGGCGACACCCTCTCGATAGTCGCCGGCGATATGCAGTGGACCGTTATCGTGCGGGGCTTGAACCAACAGCGGCGCCCGGCCGCCGAAGCACGCGAGCTCTACGAAGAAACCGCAGAAAGTTTGGCCAAAAGAACGGCGGCCATAGCACTACGCCAACTCGCCCCCGCCCCGAGTAGCGACATCCGGGGACGCCCGACCAAACGTGCCGGGCGACAAATTCGGCGATTTCTCGACACTTAGCTACCAGAGCCAATCGCGCTTAAGACAATCGCTCTCAGTACAGAAAGGCCGCAATATGACCAACCAAGGCCAACTAGGCCTGAAGCATTTTCTGAAGTTCACCACTGGCCAGTAAGGTAGCCACATCGTCGGCACCACCGACCAGCACGCCCTTCACAAAAACCATCGGGAAGGTCGGCCACCCCGTCCACATCTTCAGTGCATTGCGTCGGCGCCAGTTGCTGAAATAGCTCCCGTATTCCAGATACTGGTGCGCAATACCGGCTGCAGTCAGCAGCTTGCGCGCCTTCTTGGGCATAGGGTTTTGCGCCATCCCCACGACAACAACCGCGTTACTCGCGATAGCGGCCTGGACTTCCTTGATGATGTCAGCGTGGTTGTTGGTAATACGATCACGAATCGCGGGATGGATATGGGCTTCGTCAAGCAGATAACGGGGCATCAGGAACTCCAATAATGAAGAGGGAAGCGCTACACTGCGCAAGGTCATCATGATGACAGTTTTCTGCCACCATCACCGCATCCGTAGCTCATTTGGATAGAGCACTTGGCTTCGAACCAAGGGGTAGGGAGTTCGAATCTCTCCGGGCGCACCAGTTAATTCAAGCTCTTAGGCCAATTCTCGGATTGACCTTTTTGCTTTTTGGGAATTTGGGTATACCGCAGGGTATACGTACGTTGATGCTTCGCACCCTCAAAACCAGCTTAGAAGAATTGAGCGTGATAGTAGTCAGTGCCGTGCCAGTGATAGTAGGCATGTCCTGAACTTCCATTCTCTGGCTTCAATCCAATCAGCATCGTAGGCACGTTGATTGTGAGAACTGACAGGCAGTTGTGGG
>CAZFSH010000289.1:0-3488 GCA_964521935.1 uncultured Propionivibrio sp. | reverse complement strand
TTCGCCGCGTGGGTCGAGCTGGCTACGTAAGCCGCCGAGAAAGCCGCGCAGCATGCGGCTATCCGGGTCATACACGGCTTGCTCCAGCAGCGAGCCGGCTTTGCCCGGCAGCCAGGGCGGGTTGCAGACGATAAGGTCGGCCGGGGGCTGATTGCTGGGGAAGAGATTGGCCTGGCTAACGCTGACTTGTTGGCCATAGCCGAGCTGACTCAGGTTGTCGCGGGCACAGGCCAGGGCGCGGGGCGAGGCGTCGGTGGCGATGATGCGCGGCACGCCGCGTTTTGCCAGCACGGCGGCGAGCACGCCGGTGCCCGTGCCGATGTCGAAAGCCAGGGCTTTGCGTGCCGGTAGCGGTGCTTGCGCGATCAGATCGACGTATTCACCACGCACGGGTGCAAAGACGCCGTAGTGCGGGTGGATCAGCGCGTCGAGCGCCGGCACCATCACGCCCTTGCGGCGCCACTCAAAGGCCCCGATCAGGCCTTGCAGTTCGCGCAGCGGCAGAAGCGCATCCTTGGCAGGCGCTGGGCCCAGGGCTTGCAGACAGGCTTCGCTGACCTCGGGCGCACGGCGCAGGGGAATGCGGTAGCCGTCGGTGAACGGAATCAGCAGCAGGCCAAGTGTGCGGGCGCGCTGCGCTTGTTGCATGCGGTATTTGTGAAAGTGCTCCGGATTCAGGTTCTCAGACGCCGTGCCACAGCGACTGACTTTTGGGGCCTGTCCGTGCGTGGGGCGCTGGGATAGCCGCTGGTCCAGTCGCCGGGCTACGGCTTGCAACAACTGCCGGGCATTGTGGAAGTCGCCCTGCCAGATCAGGGCGGTGCCTTCGCTGATCAGGTGAAAGGCGTCGTCGGCACTGAGTGTGTCGTCAGCGACCTGGGATTTTTTCGGGGGCGCGGCCTCGGAAAGCCAAACGGTATCGACGGGGAAGGCGCTCATGCGCCGCCGGGCATCAGCTTGGCCAGCGCCCCACTCATACGCTCTGGGTCATAGGGCTTGGACATCCAGCCCGTGGCGCCCGCGGCACGGAAGGCCGCTTTCATTTCGTCGGAGGTTTCAGTGGTGAGCACCAGCACGGGAGTGCGGGCGTATTCCGGTATTTCACGCAGCGCCTTGACCATGGTCAGGCCGTCCATGCCCGGCATGTTTTGGTCAGATACCACCATGTCGAACTGGCGCTGACGCAGCTTTTCCAGTGCGCTACGGCCGCCGCTGGCTTCATCCACTTCATAGCCGCGCTGCGTCAAATCGGCCCGCAACATCTGACGGATTACCAGCGAATCATCCACAACGAGAACACATTTGGCCATGCGATTTCCTTCCGTTTAATGTGGTGATTCTAGGGGCTGCCGTTAAGATGTGTACATGGAATCCCTGCTCAAGCCACTGATTACCCTGCTCGCGATTGTTAACCCGATTGGCGTGGTGCCCTTCTTCATCCACTTCACACGTGGTTTTGACGCGGCGCAACGGCAGCGCACCGTGCGCATTGCCGCCACCACCGTGTTTGTCGTGATTGCCAGCAGCGCCTTGTTCGGCTTGCAGATACTGGGTTTTTTCGGCATTTCACTGGCCTCGTTTCAGGTAGGCGGCGGCTTGCTGCTGATCATGGGGGCGGTGCAGATGCTGCATGCCGAGCCGGCCGAGTCAAAAGGGCAGGATGTGGACGAAGGCGCCAATCGCGCTGCGGCCGGCGCGAGTATCGCCGTGGTGCCGCTGACCATTCCTTTGCTCACCGGGCCAGCCGCGATTTCGACCGTCGTGATTTACGCGGAAAAGTCGCACGGTTTCATGGGGCTGGCGACGCTGATCGGTTATGGTCTCATCATCAGTGTGGCGACCTGGCTGGTGCTGTCGGCGGCAGAACGCATTGGCACGTTTCTCGGCCAGACTGGGATCAATGTCATGACCCGACTCATGGGCTTGATTCTGGCGGCGATTGCGGTGGAAGTGATGGCCGATGGCTTGCAGAAGCTGTTTCCGATTTTGGCGGCGACGCACTAAGCTTCACCCAAGCAGGGCTACTCGCCCTTTGCCGTCATGTCCGCATTTCCTTCCGCCGCTCTGCCGCTGGGCTCGATGATCACCAAACCGATGCCTGCCACCAGAAGCCCGGCGCCCATCCAGAACACGGGCTCGGGCGTTTCGGCAAAAAACACGTAACCCAGTAGCGGGCTGAATAGCAGCAGCGAAAAGCTGCCGGCCTCGACGGCGGAGGCATCGCCCGCTTTATACGCCGCGATGTAGGCGAGATAAATGCCCGAGGTGCTTAGCGCGATGATGGGTAGCAGCCACCATAAGTCGAACGGAACCGTTGGCAGGCTGGCCTGGCTGGCGACACCGAAGACGACCAGATTGGCAACCTGGCTCCATGTCAGGATCGCGATCGGGTGCTCGCCGCCGGCAAATTTTTTCAGCACCACGCCGAGCATGGCCTCGAAAAAAGCACCGAGTAAGGCAACCAGTGCGGCGGGGCGAAAGCTGTCGATGCCGGGTTGCAAAATGGTGATGACGCCGCCCATGCCGACCAATACGCCCAGCCAGCGGAGCGGGTGCGGTTTTTCGCCAAGAAAAATCACGCCCAGCGGCAACATGAACAGCGAACCAGTCATCAGGTAAGCGCTGGCTTCGGCGAGTGGCAGGTGTTTCACTGCCCAGGCGGCGCAGCCAGCCGAGGCAGAAATGAACAGGCCGCGCACCAGATGCAGCCTGGGGTTGCGGCTGGAAATCAGCCGGCCGCGGCTATGGACGATGGCCGGTGCCAGCATTAACAGCACGAGCATCGCCTGCAGAAAGAGGATCTGCGCGGGGCTGCCGTGCCCGGCCATCAGGCGCTTGTTGCAAGCATCGAGTAATGACCAGCAGAGCATGGCCAGAACCACCAGTAGAACGCCACGGGTGTTGCCGGAGAGCGCCAGCCAGCGCTGGCGCAAGGACTGCCGCATGATAAGAACCTACTGAATAGGCTCTAGAGCTGAATGCTCAGATGCGGCGCGCCAGCGTGCATGTGCCCGATCTGCCGAGCCTCGGCAAAGCCGCAGCGCTGAAACTCGGCGAGTACGGCGGCCGCACTGTCGGGGCTGCAGGCGACGAGCAAGCCGCCACTGGTTTGCGGGTCGCTGAGCAGTTGGCGATGCCACGGCGGGGCGTCCGCCGATAAGTGCACGTCGTGGCCATAGCCATTCCAGTTGCGGGCCGAGGCGCCGGTGACGATGCCGTTTTGTACATGGCTAACTGCTTCGGTGATGGTCGGCAATTGGGCAAAATCGACGTGAGCACCGAGTTTTGAACCCCGGCAAATTTCCAGCAGGTGGCCGGCCAGGCCGAAGCCGGTCACGTCGGTCATGGCGTGCACGCCGGACAGTTCGGCGAGCCCGGTGCCCGGTGTATTCAGGCGGGTGGTCCAGTCGATCATGTACTGGTAGCCCTCTGCTGACAGTTGGCCTTTTTTCAGGGCGGCGGAGAGGATGCCGACGCCCAGCGGTTTG
>CAZFSH010000288.1:0-3505 GCA_964521935.1 uncultured Propionivibrio sp. | reverse complement strand
CTCGAGCGATTTCGCTCGCACTGAATCCGGATGCGCTTAACGCTATTCGCGCGCGCCTCGCTCAAAACCGTGAGACCTATCCGCTGTTCGATACCCCGCGTTTTGTTAAAGCGTTTGAACAGGCTTTGCTGCTGGTCGTGGGCAGTGTGAGCGACGGCCGTATGACGCGGTTATGAGTCTTGCTTGAACGGATTAAGCACCTTGACACCGGTCGGTAAAAATCGCTCACATTGCGTGTGACGACCCCGAGTTGGCGGGGTAAGCAACCGGTAGCGTCAATATGACTTTGCCGGTTGCTTACCCCAGAACTGCTATGCCGCAAACTGACAATCGAAAAACAGGGTGTTCCGCAGGCTAAAGATAACGGGCACACCCAAAATGGAGGTGCTACGTCGAGCTGGTATTTCTGTGGTGCGTCCTGATTGAAAAATTGCGAAAGTAGTCCAACACAAGCCCGGTTTCAACCGCCGCGATTTGCCGAGGCAATGGAATATGCCCCCATTGAGGTTCGCTATCTAAAAAAGCCAACGAAATAATCGAGAAAGATATTCCCCATGAGTTACACCGAATTATTAATTGGTGCCGGTTCGGTGCACCGGAAAAGATTGATACCAAATGGGAAAGAAGATTGGGAAAACCTAACCACGCTGGATATAAATGCAGACCATAGGCCTGATGTAGTGTGGGATCTGGAAAAGCTGCCGTTACCCTTTGACGACAATCAGTTTGATGAGATCCACGCCTACGAGGTGCTTGAGCACACAGGGTATCAAGGTGACTACAAGTTTTTCTTTGCTCAGTTTGCCGAGTTCTGGCGCATCCTGAAACCCGGTGGCTTTTTATGTGGAACGTCCCCGTCACGTCAATCGTCCTGGGCATGGGGCGATCCATCACACAAGCGTGTGATTCAGGCGGAAAACTTTGTCTTTCTTGATCAGGAACAATACACCAAGCAAATCGGCAACACGCCAATGACTGATTTTCGCTATATCTACCAAGCAGATTTGGCGGCAAGGCTGCTAAATGACGACGGTGGAACGATCTATTACATCGTGCAGGCAATTAAGCCATCCCGAATAAGCATTCCTGTCGGCCTGCCCCGTAATGGTTGATAGGGTGGCTTGGTTATCGCCGCTGGCGAAAATAGTGATAAACGCCGTCCCACAGCGACTGACTTTTGGGGTTGTCTTTGATGGATGTTGAAACTTTCATTACGCTGAAAAATATCGGATTTAGACCGAACTGTATCGTCGACGGTGGTGCGAATGTCGGTGAGTGGTCGCGGCAGATGCGGCAGATATTTCCTACGGCGCGAATTATTGCGGTAGAGGGGAATGCGGAATGTTTGCCCTATCTGCAGGAATTTGATGCGGAAATTTCACTGATTGGCGACCGAGAGGGTGAAGTCGAGTTTTTTGTTTCTACCGAAATGCCCTGCGCCACCGGCAATTCGGTGTTGCGCGAGAACACGCGTTTTTACCGGGAAAATAACTCCACGGCAAAACAAGTGCGGATGCGCACGCTGGAATCCATGTTGGCCGAGCGTGCTATCGACCAGGTTGGCTTGCTCAAGTTGGATCTCCAAGGCGCGGAATTGCTAGCGCTTCAAGGGCTTGGCCGCTATCTGGCCAAAACCGAGTTCATTTTGTTTGAGGCGTCGTTGGTGGAATACAACCAGGCGCAACCGTTATTTGCCGACATCCATCGCTTTCTCGACGATCATGGCTTTGCGTGTTTCGATGTCACTGAACAGCACCGTGTGGCCGGTATCGCTTTTCAACTCGATTTCGTTTATGTACGCAAAGGCTCGCCATTTCGCCCATTGTTCAGCAGCACGTTTGAGGGCGTGCGCATGGGGGGTAATAACATTCATCACTGGGCATTGGGTTCATCAAGTGACCGCACTGCCTTGATTGAGCTTGTAAGGGAGCGCAAAGCCCGTGGCTACTGCCGGGTTATTGATGTCGGCGGCGAATTGGCAGCGCTTGCCCCCGAATTGGTGGATCTCACACTTGGCGATGGGGCGGCGGTTTCGGACATTGCCACCTGGCGCGATGCTAATTCGGCCGTGCAGACTCACGGCAAGTTTGACTTGTGCATTTGCAGCCACACCCTGGAACGCGTTCGTGACCCCCGCTTTGTCTGCCAACAACTCGCGACCATAGCCAAGGAGGGCGTGCTGTTGTTACCGTCAAAGCATCGTGAACTGGCGCGCTTTGAGGCCGGGGCGCAAGGCTATCGTGGAAAAATTCACCATCGCTGGCTGTTTACGATCAGGGGTGGCGAGCTTTTTGCTATACCGAAACTGGGTATCGTTGAGCGTTTGGACAGCTTCGATGCGCATGCTGATATGGCGGAACAAAAGTCGGAGTTGCAAGTGCACTGGTTCAACGATATTCCTCTGCAGATGATCAACGATGATGTGATTGGCCCCGAAGTTCAGTCGGTGGTGGCGAGCTATCAAGCGCTGCTTGAGGATGATTTGGGCTAAGTTTTCAAGCTGATTTTTAAATAGGTACACGGTGATGAGCGGAATAACAGGCGACAAGCGTCTTCCTATGGAGCGCAAACGCGCATTGGTTACTGGTGGGGCAGGGTTTTTGGGCTCACACCTATGTGAGCGATTGCTTGCCGAGGGCTATGAGGTTATCTGTGTTGATAACTTCTTTACTGGAAGCAAGCGCAACATCGAACATTTAATGGGCAACCCGCGCTTTGAGTTGATGCGCCACGATGTGACCTTTCCGCTTTATGTCGAGGTGGATGAAATCTTCAACCTCGCTTGCCCGGCATCTCCTGTGCATTACCAGCACGACCCAGTGCAGACCACCAAAACTAGCGTGCATGGCGCTATCAATATGCTCGGTCTGGCCAAGCGCGTGGGGGCAAAAATTTTGCAGGCCTCAACGAGCGAGGTGTATGGCGATCCGCGAGTACATCCGCAGGAGGAAAGCTACTGGGGGCATGTCAATCCGATAGGCATTCGTTCCTGCTACGACGAAGGCAAGCGTTGCGCTGAAACCTTGTTTTTTGACTATCACCGGCAGCATCAATTACGTATCAAGGTTGTGCGCATCTTCAATACTTACGGGCCGCGTATGCACCCGAATGATGGCCGAGTGGTGTCAAACTTTATTGTGCAGGCTTTGTTGGGGCAGCCGATCACCTTATTTGGCGACGGTTCGCAAACACGCTCGTTTTGCTTTGTCAGCGACTTGATCGAGGGCTTTATGCGCATGATGGCCAGCCCGGATGATTGCATCGGACCAATCAATATCGGCAACCCGGCCGAAGTCACGATTGGTGAGCTGGCCAAAGAGATCGTCGCCTTGGCGGGTTCGTCCTCAGAAATCATTTATAAACCGCTGCCGGCCGATGATCCAACCCGCCGCTGCCCCGATATTTCGCGCGCCCGCCAGCATCTGGGGGATTGGCAGCCTGCCGTGAATCGGCGTGATGGTTTGTTGAAAACAATTGAGTATTTCCGTTCCCGGATACAAGCTTA
>CAZFSH010000287.1:0-3570 GCA_964521935.1 uncultured Propionivibrio sp. | reverse complement strand
CACGGTCAAGCCCAACTTCGCGGAGAAGTTTGCCGAACGCTTCGGCGCCAGCCTGTCGGGTGGCGCCGTCAACGCCTTGACGCGCTTCGGTCTGCGCTAAGTCAAAGCCGCTAGTTGGGCTTTTCCGTACCTTGCTTGACCCGCCACGGCGGGTCAAGCCGGTTTACGCCAGCGAAATACCGGCAAATCACATTTCCCGACGGGTCGTCGAGCAAAGCTTCGCGCCAAAGCCAAGGCTGCATGGTTGGCTGCTGACGAAAATGAAAACCCGCTTTTTGCAAGCGCGCTACGTCGGCATCCAGATCGACGCACTCGAAATAGATGGTGGTCGGTGATGGTTCCACTAGCATCGACACAGCGTGCACCGAAAATGTTGCCGTGCCAACTGTCGATTGAAATCGAGCGTAGTGCTCGTCTATGACAATGGGTACAAAGCCCATACGGGTATAGAAGTCGATGGATACGGTGACATCGATCGCCGGCAAAGTCACCTGATTGAGTTCCATGAGCGGCGCAATGCTCACGTCGCTGCGCCAAAGCGCACGATGCGATCACGTCCCGCCGATTTGGCCTCATAACAGGCTTGGTCAACTCGACTGAGCATAGTGTCGATATCGACACCGGGCGCCACCAGCACGGCGCCAATGCTGCAGGTGATACTGACCACTTGCCCTTGCCAGTCGAACCGTTCGACTCTGATCGCCGAGCACAGCTTCTCGGCAATGACAACCACTTCGTCGGCGCTATTCACATCGAACAGCGCCACGAGGAACTCCTCGCCACCCCAACGAGCGCACGCATCGTAGTCACGAATAGTGCCGCGCAGGACGCGCGCCACAGCGCTCAATAGCTCGTCGCCCGCCGCATGGCCATAGCGATCATTGACGCTCTTGAAATAATCGAGGTCAATTTGCAGCAAGCCAAATGACCGGTCTTCGCGGCGCAAACGGTTCATCTCGCCGAGCAATCGATCATTCATGCCACGACGGTTGAGTAAGCCTGTCAGTGGATCGCTATTCGCCATTTCTTGCAGCTCTGCCGTGCGCTCGGCAACCTGCCGGCGCAAATCCTCGGTATAGCTGCCGACGCGTGCCGCCATGCTGACGAAAGCGCGTGTCAGGCGCCCAATTTCGTCACGCGAATCATCCGCCAGCGTGATCGCGTAACGACCGGCCGAGACTTCTGCCGTTGCTTCATCAAGACGCGCGAGCCGCCGCATGACAACACGTTGAACAAAAACCACGGCGAGCAACACTACCACCACGAGAGCGATGGCCAGTGCAAAAATCCCCGCGGGCAAGCGGGTTGATGATGAGGCGACCTTAGGATTGATCAAGGAAACAACGAACCAGCGCACCTCGGGTATCCATGACAATGCCGCAAGCTGGCGTTGCCCCTGCAGCGTGAGCACTAAAGAGTGCGCCTTCTCGCCGCCTTGCATCAGCTCGTGCATCGTCTTTTCAAGCTCAGCCACCTCCTGCGGGCTACTCAGCAGGGAGGCCAAGGTGCGTTGCAGTTCGCTGGTTTCGACTTTGCGCACGGAGGCGAAGTCGATCAACGAGAGATCACGATGCGCCTGAATTGCGCCGCGCTCGTCGATGATTAAGTTGGCGCTTTTACCATCGGCATTGCGCACCACATTAAGAATGAAGTCTGACAAATCGAGGCCGGTACCGGTCACGGCAACGGCACGCCCTTCGGCGTTGCGCACCACTGTGTTGATCCAGACACGCGTTATCCCCAGATGTCGGTCGGTATCCACATTGAGCTGCACGTCCTTAACCTTGCGTAAGGTCGCGTAGAACCATCCATCCTTCAGGTTTCGCTCTTCCAATGTGTAGCGGGGACGCTCGCTGTGTCCGGATTTGTCATCGTTATAGTAGTAATGTCCGCTATCGGCCATGGCGAAGAAATAGCTCCGGCTGCGGAAAAACTGCCGGTAGTCTTCCAGCTCAGTCAGTGCTCGTTGCCGCCGCCCGGGATCGCTTTCCTTCGCCACCCATTCTTTGAGCAGTGGCGAGCTGGCCATCTTTTGCGCCAGGGTCACTTCGCGCGTGACCAAACTGAGCAACTGCGCTTTTTCAAACAAAGCATTACGCTCGACCAAGCGCTGACCGAGCGCCGACACCACGTCGTCGGAATACCAAACGAAAAAACGGTAGGCAGCTGCACCGCCCAACAGAAAAATGACGGCGAAAAGAAGAATGAAACGCCGATGCAGGCGCACGCTCTTATCAGACATGCTGAGCTTCGCTCACACGGGTTCGCAAACGCTGCAGCCCGAGCACAGGCAATGCCGAGTAGAGACGTTCGACGTGGGCTGAGGCGCGCAAGTGCAGGCGTCCGGTTCCGCCGTCGCCCACATATAAGCGCATGGTTTGACGGGCTACCGCCGCTGAAACATCAACAAGTTCAGCGCGACCATGCACGATGGGCTCAAGCAACGGCCGGAGAAAACTGTAATGCGTGCACCCGAGGACGACACGATCGACGCCGGCATCGAGTAAGGGGTCAATTCGCGCACGCGCATCGGCCATCAAGGTCGGCTCGTCAAGCGCCAGCTGCTCCACATGAGTCGCCCAGCCGGGACAAGGCTCGATAAATACCTCAACACCTTGCGCATGCTCAGCCACCAAGCGGGCAAGCCGCTCGCTACGCGCGGTCGATTCGGTGGCCAGCACCGCAATTTTGCGGGTTTGTGAGCTTTGCGCCGCCGGTTTGACTCCGGGTTCGATGCCCACAATAGGCAAACTGGGATGTTGCGCGCGCAAAAGACGCACGGCTGAGACAGTGGCTGTATTACACGCCACAACAATCAACCGGCACCCGGCCTGTGTTAACTCATCGCCGATAGCGAGAACGCGCGCGCGGATGTCATCCTCAGATTTGTTGCCATAGGGCACATGAGCAGTGTCGGCGTAATAAATGAAGTCAGCCCTGGGCAGGCTATCGACCAATGCCGCCAATACCGAGAGCCCGCCAAGGCCAGAATCAAAAACACCGATCACAGTTGCAAATGCACCGCGTGAGCGAAAGTCAGCCGCTGTGGAACGGCGCACGCATCACATGCGCCGCTATCACGCCACAGTTATAACGCCACTTAAGCAGCGACAACGGGAATCTTGCCAATCTTGGCTTGCCACTCCTTCGGGCCGGTGTTGTGAACGGAGGTACCGCTGGAATCGACCGCCACCGTTACCGGCATGTCCTTGACATCAAACTCGTAGATCGCTTCCATACCCAGATCCGCGAACCCGACCACCTTGGCGCCCTGAATGGCTTTGGCCACCAGATAGGCCGCACCACCGACGGCCATGAGGTAGGCCGATTTGTGTTTCTTGATGGCCTCAATCGCGGTGGGGCCGCGCTCGGCTTTGCCAACCATGGAGATCAGGCCGGTTTGCGCCAGCATCATCTCGGTGAATTTATCCATACGGGTTGCGGTAGTCGGGCCGGCGGGACCGACGACTTCGTCACGCACCGGATCGACCGGGCCGACGTAATAAATCACGCGGTTGGTGAAATCGACCGGCAGCTTTTCGCCCTTGGCCAGCATGTCCTGAATACGCT
>CAZFSH010000286.1:0-3577 GCA_964521935.1 uncultured Propionivibrio sp. | reverse complement strand
GAATCTTGTTGCGTGGTGAATAGAGCAGGTTGGCACGCGGCACGTGGGTCGAGCACACGGGTTTGCACTTGCCGCAGCGCAGACAGTTCTTGATCGAGTCAGAAATCTTGCCGATGTCCGACTGTTCCATGATCAGCGACTCGACACCCAGTAGCGCAAAGGATGGCGTATAGGCGTTATGCAGATCACCACCGGGCAGGAGCTTGCCACGGTTGAAACGCCCATCCGGGTCAATGCGCTGTTTGTAGGCGCGGAACGGGGCGATTTCTGCCTCGGTCAGGTATTCGAGCTTGGTGATGCCGATGCCATGCTCACCCGAAATCACGCCGCCGAGTGAACGTGCCAGCACCATGATGCGATCGACCGTTTTGTAGGCGGTTTGCAGCATCTGATAGTGGTCGGAATTGACAGGGATGTTGGTGTGCACATTGCCGTCACCGGCGTGCATGTGCAGGGCTACGAACACACGGCCACGCAGAATTTCCTTGTGGATGGCGGTGATCTTGTCCAGCACCGGTTTGAACGCGGCCCCATCAAAAATGTTTTCCAGGGGCGTGCGCAATTCGCGCTTCCACGACACGCGCAGGCTGTAATCCTGCAAGCGCGGGAAATGCACATCAAGACGATTGATCAGCCCTTGCCATTGCTCGCGGGTGCTGGTGATGACGTCCAGCGCTTGCTCGCGCCGATCGCCGAGCAGTTCGGCGGCGCTGACATTGGCATCGCCAAAGTGCAGCGGCAGCTCGCCGCGCAAAAATTCCTCCAGCGCGTTGGCCAGATCGATCTTGTTCTGGATCGACAGCTCGATATTCAGCCGCTCGATGCCATCGCAGTAGTCACCCATGCGCGGCAGCGGAATCACCACGTCTTCATTGACCTTGAAGGCATTGGTGTGGCGCGAGATGGCCGCCGTGCGTGCGCGGTCGAGCCAGAATTTTTTGCGCGTTTCCGGCGAGACGGCGATGAAGCCTTCGCCGGTACGCTGTGAGGCCATGCGCACCACTTCCGAGGCGGCGGCCATGACAGCGGTTTCATCTTCGCCGACGATGTCGCCGATCAGTACCATCTTCGGCCGACCGTGGCGCTTGGCTTTGGTGGCGTAGCCGACGGCTTTGACGTAGCGTTCGTCAAGGTGTTCCAGGCCGGCCAAAATGGCGCCGCCCGGGCAGGTTTTCATATAGTCGGTAATCTCGACAATTGATGGCACGGCATCGCGTACCTGGCCGAAAAACTCCAGACAGACGGTGCGCGTAACCGGCGGCATCTTGTGCAAAATCCACACCGCCGAGGTGATCAGGCCGTCAGTTCCTTCTTTCTGCACGCCGGGTATGCCGGCAAGAAACTTGTCGGTAACGTCTTTGCCCAAGCCCTCTTTGCGGAAGCGCTTGCCTTCCACTTCGATGATCTCTTCGCCGAGCTTCTTGCCCGTCAGAGCGTCGGTGCGGGTCAGGCGGAATTTGACCAGCGCCTGATCATGAATCTTGCTGAAGTTGTGATCGAGGCGTTCGACATCCAGCCAGTGGCCGTCGGGCGCCACCATCTTCCACGAGGCCAGATTGTCCAGCGCCGTACCCCAGAGCACGGCCTTCTTGCCGCCGGCGTTCATGGCGATGTTGCCGCCGATGCACGAGGCTTCGGCGGAGGTCGGGTCGCACGCGAACACGAAGCCGGCGTTTTCCGCTGCTTCCATCACGCGCTTGGTCACTACGCCGGCGCCGGTGGTGACGGTGGCGTAGTCCTTGTTGGTGCCGGGCAGGCGTTTCATTTCAACCTGGCCCAGATCAATCAGCTTTTCGGTGTTGATCACGACGGACTTGGCATCGAGCGGCACGGCACCGCCGGTGTAGCCCGTGCCACCGCCACGCGGGATGATGGTCAGGCCGAGCTCAATGGCGGTACGCACCAGCGGCGCCATCTCGGCTTCGTTATCGGGGGTGAGCACGACAAAGGGATATTCCACGCGCCAGTCGGTGGCGTCGGTGACATGCGAAACACGCGCCAGACCATCGAAACCGATGTTGTCCTTGCGGGTGTGTTTGGCAAACGCCTTGAGCGCTTTCTTGCGCAGGTCGTAGCTGTCGCGAAACCACTGGGCAAACTCATTGACCGCTTTTTGCGCGGCCCTGAGCAGCACTCCCACCTGTTCATTGCCGGGGTGGTTGTCGGTGCGACGCTTGTCAATTTCGCTGAGGCGATGACGCAGGGCGTCGATCAAGGCTTCCCGGCGCGTGCGGTTTCCCAACAGGTCATCTTCGAGGTAGGGGTTACGCCGTACTACCCAAATATCGCCGAGTACTTCGTAGAGCATGCGCGCCGAGCGGCCGGTGACGCGCTGACTGCGCAGCTCATCCAGTACCTGCCAGGCCTCCTGGCCGAGCAAGCGAATGGCGATCTCACGATCGGAAAAGGACGTGTAGTTGTACGGGATTTCGCGCAGACGGGCGTTCATGCCAGTGACACCGGGAAAAGAAACTAAGTAGGCTAAAAGACGAAGCAGGCCACGCAGCAACCTGCTTTTTCTCGATTTTAGGGGCAAAAACTCGCGGCAAAGCCCTCAATATTTCATGGCTTTAACGAGAAATCGCCCGAAGCGCAGATGGCTGCGGTAAATTCTTCACCACATCTTGCCGCTTGCTTTTGCTGATTTATGCCCGTCCCCGCCTGTTGGAGCGACTTTTCCCCTGTTTCCCATGATCGAGTCTGAAAACGCGCTGCCCCTGGTTCTTGTGGTGGACGACTTGGCGACCAATATTCTGGTTGTCAGTGCCGCACTGAAAAAAGAATACCGCGTGATCTCGGCGCAGTCGGGCGAAGCGGCCCTGGCTCTGCTGGAGGGCGGTGAGGTCAAACCCGATCTGATTTTGCTCGACGTCATCATGCCGGGCTTATCTGGTTACGATGTGCTTGAGCGGGTGCGCAACACCCCGGCAACCAAAGACATCCCGGTTATTTTTCTGACCGCAGAAACCTCCAAGACTTCAGAAATGGCTGGTCTGGAGCTAGGTGCTGATGATTACGTGACCAAGCCGGTGGTATTTCCGCTGCTGCTGGCGCGCGTGCGCAATATCGTGCAGCGTGAGCGCGCTAAACGAGCGAGCTTTGCAGCGCTGCGCGACCAACTGGAAAAACGTGCCAAGCTCGACTCCCTAGGCAAGCTGGTGGCCAGCTTTGCTCACGACATCAATAGCCCCATCGCCAACTGCCTGACCACCATCGAAGCGCTGCACGATCACCTGCGTCAGCTGCGCCGCGATGTCGAGGCGAACACCCTGCGCCGCAACAGTCTCACCGAATTTTTGGCGAGCTCTGAAACCGGTATGTCGCTGGCACAACGCAATCTGCTGCGTGCTGCCGAACTCTTGGGCAGCTTTAAGCAGCAGGCGCTGGATCAGGCCACCTCGCAAACGCGCACCATTGCCTTGCGCGAGTGGCTGGATGAACTGTTGCAGACCTTGCGGCCGATGTTTGAACAGGGAGCGCATCAGGTGCGTTGTCAGGTTCCGGCTGACATGATGCTGACCACGCAACCCGGTCCCTTGGGGCAGGTGGTGGTCAATCTGGTCAATAACGCCTTGAT
>CAZFSH010000285.1:0-3577 GCA_964521935.1 uncultured Propionivibrio sp. | reverse complement strand
TGTCGCTGTCGCGCGTCAAGCTTGGTGGGCGTACGCTCTACACCGCTTTCCTGCGCGATGTGACCGAGGAGGTGAAGCGTCGCGAAGAATTCAAGACGCTCTCGCTCGTGGCGAACGAGACGGATAACTCTGTGATCATTACTGATGCCGAACAGCGCATTGAGTATGTCAATCGTGGTTTTGAGCGCCTGAGTGGTTATTCGCTGGCTGAAGTCAAAGGTAAGCGGCCAGGTGATGTATTACAAGGCCAGCATACCGACCCGGAGTCGAAGCGACGGATTCGTGAAAAGCTTGCTGCCAAGGCCCCGTTCTATGAAGAGATCCTGAATTACAGCAAGAGCGGGCAGATGTACTGGATCTCGCTGGCGATCAATCCTGTTTTTGATGATGAGGGAAAACTGGTTCGCTTTGTCTCGATCCAAACCAACATCAATGATGTCAAGAGCAACTCGCTCAACGCTCAATACATGCAAGAGGCGGTGAGTCGTTCGTCAGCGGTGATTGAGTTTCAACCCGATGGCACCATCATTACCGCTAACGACAATTTCCTCACCACCATGGGCTATACGCTGGACGAGGTGCGGGGCAAGCATCACAGTCTTTTTGTTGAGGCAAACTACAAGACCAGCCCTGACTACCAGCAGTTTTGGGAAACCTTGCGCAGTGGCCAGTTTCTCGCCACGGTGTATCTGCGTATTGGCAAAGGTGGCCGTCAAGTATGGCTTCAGGCTAGCTATAACCCGATTCGCGACCTTACCGGCAAGGTCGTGAAGGTGGTCAAGTTCGCGACCGATATCACGCCTCAGCGTAGCGCCGTGGAAGCAGTCAGTTTGGGCCTGAAAGCCATGGCGGCGGGTGACTTGACGGTGCGTGCGCAAGGCGAGTTTGGTGAAGAGTTCAATAAGCTGCGTGACGTGTTCAACCAGTCGTTGGATAACCTGCGCGATACCGTTAGCCGGGTGCGCGAGGCTACCGATTTGATCAATACGGCCTCAAAAGAAATTGCCGCTGGCAATAGTGATCTGTCGAGCCGGACCGAAGAGCAGGCAAGCAGTCTGGAAGAAACCGCCAGTTCAATGGAAGAGCTCAATAGCACGGTCAAGCAAAACGCCGAAAACGCTAATCAAGCGAATACGCTGGCGCGTAGCAGCAATGACACCGCGGTGAAGAGCGGGCAGGTCGTCCAGCAGATTGTCACGACCATGAACGGCATCTCGGAAAGCTCGAAGAAGATAGCCGACATCATTGGCGTGATTGACGGCATTGCCTTCCAGACCAACATCCTGGCGCTCAATGCCGCGGTAGAGGCTGCGCGTGCCGGAGAGCAGGGCCGTGGCTTTGCCGTGGTGGCAACGGAGGTGCGCAACCTTGCGCAGCGCAGCGCTACGGCAGCCAAGGAAATCAAGGAGTTGATCGCTGAATCGACCGGCAAGGTCGATGCCGGCACCCGCCTGGTTGATCAGGCGGGCGTATCGATGGAAGCGGTGGTCAGCAGCTTCCAGCAAGTGACCGGACTGGTCACCGATATTGCCAATGCCAGCCGCGAGCAAGCCAGTGGCATCGAGCAAGTGACGCAAGCGGTCGGTCAGATGGACGAAGTCACGCAGCAAAATGCGGCACTGGTGGAAGAAGCCGCTGCCGCCGCAGAGAGTCTTCAGGAGCAGGCTAGCGTCTTGGCACAGGCTGTGGCCATGTTTATTCTCGATGGCGATGGGCGCAAATTGCCTGGGCCTGCGCTGCGTAATGCGACACCGCCCAAGCTACAGTCAGCTTCGACGCTTGGCGCCAAGGCACTGAGTCAAAAACGTTTGCCGACGCCCGCGGTGGTTGATGACGCCGGCGACGAGTGGGCGGAGTTCTGATTTACAAAGTTCTGAAGGTCGGGGTTCAGTGCTAGCCACGTAACAACGATAAAAACAGCGATAAATAGGAGGATAGTCGATGCGGAATAATCAACCGGTGACCGGCAAAGAAGTGCTGCTCAAAGATGGCGAGATCATCGTCTCCAAGACCGATCTCAAGGGGCAGATCACTTATATCAACCAAACGTTTCTGGATATATCCGGCTTTACGGAAGCCGAGTTGATTGGTCAGCCGCACAACATCGTGCGTCACCCGGACATGCCGGTTGAGGCGTTCAAGGACATGTGGGATTGCCTCAAGGAAGGCCGCCCTTGGACTGGCTACGTCAAGAACCGTTGCAAAAATGGTGACCATTACTGGGTCAAAGCCAACGCCTCGCCTATCTTTGAAAACGGTCAAGCTATTGGCTATATGTCAGTACGTGAAGCGGCTACACGTGAAATGGTCGCCGCGCACGAGGCAGCCTATGCCAAATTGCGCGCCGGTAATAGCGGGCTGGTTGTGGTTGATGGCAAGGGTTTGCCCAATAGCAAGTTGAAGCTGGCTTTGCGTAAAGTGACCTTGGCCCAGCGCGCATCACTGACCTTGGGTATTGTGCTGGTCCTGATGCTCGTGATGAGCGTATTTGGCTTGCGCGGCATGCGCACTCTTGATGAGTCGCTGATCGCCCTTAATGAAGAGTATCTGCAAGAGCTCAAGCTGTTCAATGAGGTGGCGGGGCTCTATGCGGTCAATATTGTCGACTCGGCGCACAAGGCACGTAACGGCAATATCCCCTACGATAGAGCAGCCAAGAACATTCAGGAGGCAAAAGCGCGCATTGCCATCTTGTGGGGGCCATACGCGGCACGCACAGACCATCCGCCGAAAGAGCGCGTGATCATCGATAAGGTCAGCGCAAAAATGAAGCAGGCCGATGCCGTGGTTACCGATCTCGAAGTCATGCTGAAGGCCCAAGACGCTGCGGGTGTTGCTGCGCTGACGATAGAGCGCCTGTATCCCGCCATCGATCCCGTCAGTGACGAAGTCGCCGCTATGGCCGCGGAATTGCTCCAAGGTGCCGAAAAACAGGTCAAAGAGGGCGATGGCTTGTATCAGTCCATGCGTACGCTGATGATAGGCGCTCTGATTTTTGCTGCACTCATGGGGGTATTCCTGGCACGTCAATTAGTGGTCGCTATTCGTCGTCCGATCGATCAGGCGATGGCTTACTTCAAGCGCTTTGCCGAAGGCAAGATGGATGTCGATATCGACATCAGTCAGCGTGACGAGGTGAGTAAGATCCTCGAAGCGGCGAAAATCATGCAGGTCAAGCTTGGCTTCGATATTGTCGACGCCAAACGCGTCAGCGACGAGATGACACGCATCAAGATCGCCCTTGATGGTGCTGCCACGGCGGTGATGATTGCCGATAACAATCGCAATATCATCTACGCTAATACCGCTGTACAGCGCGTCTTGAAAGAGGCAGAAGCTGACCTGCAGAAGGTGCTGCCGACATTCAACGCCGATAACCTGCTTGGCCAGAACATCGACCAGTTCCATAAAGATCCCAGCCATCAGGCCAGCATGCTGGCTACATTGAATAAGACCCACACCGCGCAATTAACAATAGGGGTGCGGCGCATGCAGGTGATCGCTAGTCCAGCGATCAACGCTCAGGGCGAACGCGTCGGTTCGGTCGCCGAGTGGCGTGATCGCACCGAGGAGTTGG
>CAZFSH010000284.1:0-3618 GCA_964521935.1 uncultured Propionivibrio sp. | reverse complement strand
AGGTGCTCGCCGCGATCCACCACCATGTCGCCGTTCAAGGCCGAAAGCGGGACGAAGCGCACATCGCTGATGCCGTATTGCGCCGCAAATGCTAGGTAATCCGCGCGAATACGATCAAAGACTGATTGGTCGTAGTCAACCAAATCCATCTTATTGACCGCCACTACGAGATGAGGGATCGCCATCAGGTGGGCGATGTACGAATGACGACGGGTCTGCGCAACCACACCCTTGCGCGCATCGACCAGAATAATGGCGAGGTTGGCGGTAGACGCGGCCGTCACCATATTGCGCGTGTATTGCTCATGGCCCGGCGCATCGGCAATGATGTACTTGCGTGAACCGGTGGTGAAGTAACGGTATGCAACGTCAATCGTAATGCCTTGTTCGCGTTCCGCTTGCAGGCCATCCGTGAGCAAGGATAAATCGACCGCGTCCAAGCCTTTGCGTTGCGAGGTACGTTCGATAGCGTGCAAGGTATCGGCAAGGATGGCCTTGGTGTCATAAAGCAGACGGCCGATCAAGGTACTTTTGCCGTCATCCACACTGCCACAGGTTAAAAAGCGCAGCAGACTGTCTTGCTTAGCCGCGACGCCGGGTAGTTTTTCCATGGCGCTCATCAGAAATATCCTTCTTTTTTACGTTGTTCCATCGAGGCCTCGGAAGTCTGGTCATCCAGACGCGTGGCGCCGCGTTCGGATATGGTGGTGGTGGCGGTTTCCGCAATGATGTCGGCGATGGATGTCGCCGCTGACTCAACGGGTGCCGTACAGGTGATGTCGCCAACGGTGCGGAAACGCACGCGCATTTCCTCTACCACGTCATTGGGGCCCGCCGGAGTGACCTCGGTCACCGGTTGGAGCAAGCTGCCGCGGCGAATGATGGGGCGCTGATGCGCAAAGTAGATCGATGGCAAGGCCAAGTTTTCACGCTCGATGTATTGCCAGACGTCGAGCTCGGTCCAGTTTGAAATCGGGAACGCACGGATGTTTTCGCCTTTGTGTACGCGGGCGTTGAACAAGTCCCACAGCTCTGGACGCTGGTTCTTCGGGTCCCACTGGCCAAACTCATCGCGGAAGGAGAAGATGCGTTCTTTCGCCCGCGCTTTTTCTTCATCACGGCGTGCGCCGCCAATACAGCAATCGAAACCAAACTCTTCGATGGTTTCCAGCAAAGTGACCGACTGGTGCTTGTTGCGTGACTCGGTCGGCGTCTTTAGGCGTACCGTTCCGCGCTTCATGGAATCCTCAACCGAGCGGACAATCAGACGCTCGCCCAACTCCGCCGCGCGGAAGTCGCGAAAGTCGGTCACTTCCTTGTAATTGTGACCGGTATCGATATGCACCAAGGGGAAGGGAAAACGTCCGGGGCGGAAGGCCTTTTCAGCCAAGCGCAGCATGACGATGGAATCTTTACCGCCAGAAAACAGCAGCGCCGGGTTGGCGCACTGGCCGGCGACTTCGCGCATGATGTAGATGGACTCGGCTTCAAGCCAGTCCAGATGTGACAGGGAGGTGTGTGTGTGCACCGTCATGAAAATACCTTTTGGATTAACTGTGTAACGGACTATCCGAACGTGCCGGCTCGACTTTGACGCGCTGAAGCCGACCATCGATCATGTGCAGACCGCATTCTTTCGTCTCTGGGGTTTCCCACCACCAACGACCCGCGCGGATGTCCTCGCCGGGTTGAATAGCTCGGGTGCAGGGGGCGCAGCCAAGGCTGGGGTAGCCCTGATCGTGCAGCGCATTGTACGGAACCTCGTGCTCGCGGATAAAGGCCCAGACCTCGGCTTCGCTCCAATCGGCCAGCGGGCTGAATTTTTCCAGGCCATTGCTGGCGTCAAAACTTTGCGCTTGCAGTTGGTCACGCGTGGCAGACTGCGCGGCCCGCAGCCCGGTTACCCACGCCGCTTTGCCGGCGAGCACGCGCTGGAGCGGTGCCACTTTGCGGGCGTGGCAGCAGGCCTTGCGCAAATCCACGGAGTCATAAAATCCGTTGATACCGTGGGCCGCGACGTAGTGCTCAACGTCTGTCCGTTCGGGAAATACCAAACCCAGTACCTTGCCGTAGCGCGCTTCAACGTGGCCCATGAGTGCGTAGGTTTCGGGTGGCAGACGGCCAGTATCAATCGCAAACGGCGTGATCGCGATCTGCTCGCTGGCGATCAGGTGCGTCAGCACCATGTCTTCGGCGCCAAAGCTGTTGGCAAAGACCGCTGGCGAGTGGTCGCGCGCGATGGCGCGCAACAGCGCCACGACGGCAACCACTTTCTCGGCCGGGTAGCGGACAGGCTCAGCCATGAACCACCCCTGCGGCGCGACGGCGAAAGAGCGGTAGCGACTGATCCGCTGACGCTTGATAGCGCTCCGGGTAGTCGTTCAACGCTGCTACGGCGTCATGCAGATCTGTCCCGGCGCGCAGATCGAAGCTATTGACGCCAACGCGGCTCAGTTGCCAGAGATGGTCGCGGCCAATATCGCCGAACGCCCGTAGCTCACCGCGAAAGCCCAAACGCTGACGCAACAGATAGGCCGTCGAAAAGCCACGTCCCTCGACAAAGCGCGGGAAGTGCAGGGCGATGAGCGGGATGCGCGCCACATACTCGGCGAGCAGCGCCGGGTCGTCTTCAGGCGCCAGCCAAACTGCCGGCAGCGATTCATGCGCCGTGTCACAGCGACTGTCCTGCTGGATACCGCTATGCATAACTTTTGCCAGCCATTGGGTGAGTGGTAAGGCGACGTTATTCTCGTCAAGGTTTTCGGCATCGGTGCTAGCAATGACCAGCGTATCGGCCACCACGGCGCCATCGCGAATAATGAACTTGGCGGAATCAGACATTGGCCACCTCCTGGTCGGTAGAGACGCGTGTTGTGGCTGTCGCGGGGTGAGCGGCGGGATAAGCCGCTGCCTTGAACGGCTCCAAGCCCAAACGCTCAACGGTATCAACAAAGCGCTCATCCTCATGGCGTAAGCGCAGATAAGTTTCGATCAAGCGGCTGACCGCGTCGGTCACTTCCGCGGCGGCGAACGAGCGGCCAATCACCTGGCCGATGCGTGTATGGTTGCCCTGCTGCCCGCCGATGGTGATTTGATACCACTCCTGGCCGTTTTTATCGACACCCAGAATGCCGATGGCCCCCAAGTGATGATGGCCGCACGAATTCATGCAGCCGGAGATGT
The DNA here is from genome assembly GCA_964521935.1 of uncultured Propionivibrio sp. Classification (GTDB taxonomy): domain Bacteria; phylum Pseudomonadota; class Gammaproteobacteria; order Burkholderiales; family Rhodocyclaceae; genus JADJEF01. The sequence goes on along the minus strand of CAZFSH010000284.1, from coordinate 435 downwards.
TCAGTTCGAACTCGCCGATGTCGTGCAGGTAATCCAGCTCGGCGAAGCGTTCCTGAATAGCGAGCGCCACGGGAATGGCCCGGGCATTGGCCAGCGAGCAAAAGTCGCCACCCGGGCAGGCAATCATGTCGGCGAGCAGGCCGACCGTCGGTGTCGCAAAGCCGGCGGCTTTGGCCTTGAGCCACAAGGCGTGCAGATCCTTGATGCGTACATCGGCCAGAACCAAGTTTTGCTCGTGGGTAACGCGCAGCTCACTAAAGCTGAATTCATCGGCAAGATCGGCCGCTGCCTGCAGCTGTTCCGTCGTGGCATCACCGGGCGCCACGTTGCGCGCTTTCAGTGACAGCGTCACCGCCGCGTAGCCGCTGACACGGTGGCCATGCACATTGCGCTCAAGCCAGCGAGCAAAGGCTTTGTCGGACTGCTGCTGCGCCG
>CAZFSH010000283.1:0-3661 GCA_964521935.1 uncultured Propionivibrio sp. | reverse complement strand
ACGCGGCGTTTATGGGTAATCTCAGACAATGGATTAGTCTGATCCATAAACTGAGACAGTTGGCTGGAGCCAAAGAACTCTTTAATTGCAGCCGAAATAGGTTTAGCGTTGATCAAATCATGAGGCATCAAGTTGTCACTTTCCGCCTGATTTAACCGCTCCTTCACCGCACGCTCCACACGTACCAAGCCGGCGCGGAACTGATTCTCAGCGAGTTCGCCAACAGACCGTACACGTCGATTTCCCAAATGGTCAATATCATCAACCTCGCCGCGGCCATTACGCAGTTCGACTAGGATCTGGATGACATTGATGATGTCCTCGTTGGAAAGCACCGGCGAGCCCTCAAGCGCTTCGCGCCCGACGCGTCGATTAAATTTCATACGACCGACTACGGACAAGTCATAACGCTCTTCCGAATAGAACAAACCGTGGAAGAGGGTTTCCACCGCATCTTCGGTAGGCGGCTCGCCTGGGCGCATCATGCGATAAATGGCTACTCGCGCGGCCCATTGGTCCGCAGTCTCATCCATCCGCAATGTTGATGAAATATAGGAACCGTGATCAAGATCGTTGATATACAAAGTCTTGATGGCCGTTATTCCTGCTGTCTGCAAACTTGTCAACGTGGACTCTGTGATCTCATCGTTAGCATGTGCAATGATTTCGCCGGTTTCAGTACTGATTACGTCGGATGCAATAACGCGACCTAGCAGGAAATCATCGGGTACCGCAATTTTCTCTACGCCAGCTTCAGCTAAATCACGGATGTGCTTGGCAGTAATACGCTTGCCTTGCGCAACAATGACCTTGCCCGAGCGATCCTTAATGTCAAATTTTGCCGTTTCACCGCGAAGACGCTCAGGAACCACTACAAACTCCAGCCCTGCTTTAGTGATATGAAAATCATCAAAGTCAAAGAAAGTTTGGAGGATCTGTGCTGAAGTCAGGCCAATAGCCTTCAGAAGAATCGTGACTGGCATCTTGCGACGGCGGTCAACCCGGAAATACAAATAGTCCTTCGGATCAAACTCGAAATCGAGCCAGGAGCCACGATAAGGAATAATTCGCGCAGAAAAGAGTAGCTTGCCCGAACTATGCGTCTTACCCTTGTCGTGTTCAAAAAACACGCCAGGCGAACGATGCAGCTGCGAAACGATAACGCGCTCGGTACCGTTGATAACAAAGGAACCCGTAGTGGTCATTAGCGGAATTTCGCCCATGTAGAGGGGCTGATCTTCCTTAACTTCTTTTACCGCGCCCGTATCACGATCGATAATAATTAAGCGAACGCGTGCGCGCAGCGGACTGGCAAATGTTAACCCGCGCTGTTGGCACTCCTTCACATCAAAAGCTGGCTCACCAAGCTCATAGTTCAAGAAATCGAGGCGTGCGTTTCCAGAGTGGGATTCAATAGGAAATATTGAACTAAACGCAGCCTGAAGGCCCTCATTGCGTCGCTGTGTCGCCGGCACATCTGCCTGCAAAAAACGTGTAAATGACTCAATTTGGGTAGCCAGCAAGAAAGGCACTTCCAGCACATTGGCACGTTTGGAAAAACTCTTGCGAATGCGCTTTTTTTCAGTATAGGAATAGGCCATGAGGGAGCTCCATTGGGACACAGACGACAGGGGTCAGAAGACAAGACTGCAACGGCGCACAGCCTTCTCGTCTAGCCACTGCATACGGCAAAATAAAAACGAAAAACTGGGAAGGCGACGAAGCCGCCTTCCCAGTAGGTAAAAACAATTACTTGACTTCGACCTTAGCGCCAGCGTCTTCAAGCTGCTTTTTAAGTGCCTCAGCATCAGCTTTGGATATGGCTTCTTTAACGGGCTTCGGTGCACCGTCGACCAAATCTTTCGCCTCTTTAAGACCCAGACCTGTCGTGGCACGAACCACTTTAATGACCTCAACTTTCTTTTCGCCAGCGGCGACCAGAGTCACAGTGAACTCTGTCTGCTCTTCAGCAGCCGCGGCGGCACCGCCAGCGCCCGGTGCGGCTACTGCCATGGAGGCAGCGCTAACGCCAAATTTTTCTTCAAAAGCCTTAACGAGATCGTTCAGATCCATTACGGTCATACCACCAACGGCTTCTAGGATGTCTTCCTTGCTGATTGCCATGATTGCGTTACTCCAAATTCAAAATTAGTAAAAATTAAATGATTAAGCGGTTTCTGCTTCACGTTTTTTGGCAAGAGCAGCCACGACTGATGCAAACGTCGAAACCGGCGCCTGCATAACGCCCAGCAACTTCGCAAGAAGCTCTTCGCGACTCGGAATGCTAGCTAGCGCTTTAACAGCGGCCTGATCAAGCGTCTTGCCAGCATAGCAACCTGCTTTCAAAACCAACTTATCATTTGTTTTTGCAAAGTCATTCAGCACCTTGGCCGCTGCCACAGGGTCTTCCGACACACTGTAAAGCAATGGTCCAGTCAGCGCAGACGACAACCCCTCAAACGTAGTGCCAGCGATGGCACGACGAGCTAGCGTATTTTTCAAGACACGCAGATATACCCCTGACTCACGAGCCTTCTTGCGAAGTTCAGTGAGATGCCCTACTTCGAGGCCGCGATATTCAGCAACCACGATAGTTTGAGCAGTGGCAACCTGTGCCGAAATCTCCGCTACGACGGCCTTCTTATCGTCGAGATTTAGAGCCATTAGGTTCTTTCTCCTTCAAGTTCAACACGTAGTAGATTGCTCCACCACACCCACGGCGACCTTCGTTCAGGAGTAGTTCAAATCCTGTTTCGGGTGACGCCATCTGCGCAGGCTACTGGTTTCATTACTGTCAACCAACGCTTAAGTCCCAAGTGAGACACCTGCGGTCTTTGACAACCTGCAGCACCTAAACAACGATGCTGCAGCCCAAAGTTCTCATAGCAATTTAGGCGGTCAAGCTTGCCTGATCGACACGAACACCCGCACCCATGGTGCTGGAAACCGCTACTTTTCTAAGATATTGCCCCTTAGACGACGACGGCTTTGCTTTCTGCAACGCGTCAATCAGCGCAGACAAATTTTGCTGCAATGCCTCAACAGCAAATGAGGCGCGACCGATAGTGCAGTGAATAATTCCGGCCTTATCGGTGCGATATTGAATTTGGCCTGCCTTGGCGTTCTTGACTGCCGTTGCAACGTCCATGGTTACGGTGCCAACCTTCGGATTGGGCATCAATCCACGCGGACCAAGAATTTGGCCAAGAGCGCCAACAACGCGCATAGCGTCTGGAGTGGCGATTACCACGTCAAAATTCATGTTACCTGCCTTGACATCAGCAGCCAAGTCATCAAAACCGACAATATCTGCGCCCGCTGCTTTTGCCGCTTCAGCCTTGTCACCCTGAGCAAATACGGCGACACGAACTGTCTTGCCCGTGCCGGCGGGCAAAACTACCGAGCCGCGAACCAACTGGTCTGATTTCTTAGCATCAATACCAAGATTCACCGCAACGTCGATCGACTCGTCAAATTTAGCGGTTGCACAGCCCTTCACGAGCGCCAACGCATCAGCGACCGGATAAAGCTTGTTACGATCAACCTTGCTACGCAAGGCTTGTACACGCTTGGAAAGTTTTGCCATGATTACAGGCCCTCCACGGTGATGCCCATGCTGCGAGCTGAACCCGCGATGGTGCGAACGGCAGCATCCAAATCA
>CAZFSH010000282.1:0-3678 GCA_964521935.1 uncultured Propionivibrio sp. | reverse complement strand
GGCTGGGCTCAAGGCGGGTAATCACCGCCTTATAGATATTGCTCTTGCGTTGTTCCTTGGTGACCGATTCGATGTCGAGGTCAATCAGTTTTTGACCATCAACAATCGCGACGCGTAATTCTTCGGCCTGCGTCGCATTGAAAAGCATGCGTTTCATGTGTTCTCCTGCGCGTTACCGGCGGCAAGGAGGGCACGACAAACCACACGCTGTCAGCGTTTCATCGCGTGACAGCGCAGTAGTAAATTTGCGGAGTGGTGATCAGGGTCATGTGGTGCGAAGCGACCGGGATATCGTTATCTGGCAAACAGGTTTGTCGGTGTGGTACGCGTGCGTTGAGTAAGTCAGCAAGTGCCGGTAGTAAGAACTTCTGGCAAATGAAAGCGGCTTGGCTCAACGTACGATTATCAGTGCCCAATCTTTGCGTAGGGTGCGCGTAACGTATTAATAAATAATAGTAAGATCGCTCTCTTTTTGCCGCGGGCAAGCGAAAAACCCGCAGGTTGGCTGAAAACCAGCCGGCGAAAGTTTGCAACAAGCGTTACAAGAATGATTCGCGACTGGCGCCACTGCCTTCGACTCAGGGCAGACGGGCAGGCAACCGAAATCGGGTTGCTGCGGGTCTGGCTGGGGAGGCAACACTTGGGAAACGCGCCATCGGTGACACTTTTCGACACCGGGCAGACCGCTCCTAAACGGCTAACCTGAAACAAGTATATTGGAATATTGAGACAATTGAGAAAAGATTCAGCATCTTGGCTGGAGGTAGGAGAAGAAGACAGCGGCCAGCGGCTGGATAACTTTCTCATGCGTCACGCCCGTGGCGTCCCTAAAAGCCACATCTACCGCATCGTCCGCAGCGGCGAAGTACGGGTCAACAAGGGCCGGGTAAGCGCCGACTATCGCGTGCAAGCCGGCGACAGCGTACGCATGCCGCCCATTCGCGTCGCCGAGAAACCCGAAGGCGCGGTTAATGCGCCCGCTCGCGAGTTTGATCCGGTCTACGAAGACGATGCCATGCTGATCATCGACAAGCCCGCCGGCGTGGCGGTACATGGTGGCAGCGGTGTCAGTTTTGGTGTGATCGAACAACTGCGTCGCGCGCGCCCGCAAGCCAAGCTGCTGGAACTTGCCCACCGGCTCGACCGCGAAACCTCTGGCCTGCTCATCGTGGCCAAAAAACGTTCGGCCTTAACCACCTTGCATGACCAGTTTCGCGATGGCGGCATTGCCAAGCGCTACTACGCCTTGGTCAAAGGCAAATGGCGTAATCCACTGCAGCACGTCAAATTACCCCTCTACAAATACCTGCAAGCGGATGGCGAGCGACGCGTGCGCGTTGATCCCGAAGGCAAACCGGCGCACTCCATCGTGCGACTGGTCGAGCGCTGGGAAAACTTCAGCTTGGTCGAAGTCGAGCTAAAAACCGGGCGCACACACCAGATTCGCGTGCACTTGTCGCACTTAGGTTTCCCCATCGCCGGTGACGACAAATATGGCGACTTCGCCCTCAACAAGCAGTTGGACAAAGCTACGCCCGTCGCGCTCAAACGCATGTTTCTGCACGCCGCCAAGCTGGCACTACCCCATCCGCTGACCGGCGAGTCTCTGCAGTTAGCCGCGCCCCTGCCCCCCGAACTGCAGTCCTTCATCGATCAACTCAACCGCAGCGAGAAAAAAGATGCCCCAGCAATTTGACCTGATCGTGTTCGATTGGGATGGCACGCTCATGGACTCCACCACGGCCATCGTCCATGCCCTGCAAAATGCCGCGCGCGACATCGGCGTGCCCGTGCCCTCGGATGAAGCGGCCAGCCACATCATTGGCCTCGGCCTGATCGACGCGCTCCAGCACGCCATGCCCGATCTGCCCATGGAACAATACCGCGCCCTGGCCGAACGCTACCGCTACCACTATCTGGTGCGCGACCATGAGCTGCGGCTCTTCGACGGTATCGAAACCCTGCTCGACCGCCTGCGTGGCAACGGCCATTCGCTCGCGGTAGCCACAGGCAAAACCCGCGTCGGACTGGATCGGGCGATGGATGCCACCGGCTTGCGTCCACGCTTTCTCGCTTCACGCTGTGCCGATGAATGCCATTCCAAACCCCACCCGCAAATGCTGGAGGAGTTGATCGCCGAGTTCGCCGTCGAACCCGAGCGCGTGCTCATGATTGGCGACACCACGCACGATCTGCACATGGCACTGAATGCTGGCGTAGCCGGCGTGGGCGTCACCTATGGCGCCCACCCGCGCGAAAAGCTCGATACCGCCAGTCCACGGTTCTGTGCGAATACGGTCGACGAGCTGGCCGATTGGCTGTTGACGCATGCCTGAGCCAATTTTTGACCCCACGTCTGAGCAATTCATCTGTCGCAGCGAGGAACTCGTCGACGGTGGTAAAGGCATCCGCTTTAAAGTCAGCCAGCGTGGGACGGCGCCCCAGCCTTTAGCCACCATTGCCACCATTGCCGCCGCTGCCACCACTACCCGCGTCGAGGCCGACGCTTTTTTGGTGCGTTTTCGTGGAAAACCCTACGCGTATCTCAACCGTTGCGGCCACATTCCTATCGAACTGGACTGGCAAGCCGGAGAATTTTTCGATTTTTCTGGCCAGCACTTGATTTGCGCCACACATGGCGCACTTTATGGGCCAGAATCCGGCCGCTGCCTCTCGGGGCGCTGTGCTGGCAAGGGTTTAACGCCCGTTGCGGTCATCGAGCGTGCAGACGGCATTTATTGGATAGCAGCAAACCAGTCATAACCAAGGACAATCGACGTGGCGGAAGACAGCAGCAACTGGGAACGGAAAATCCTCGAAAAAGTCGCTCTGGAGGCGATTCATGAGCAGCGGCGTGGTCGTCGCTGGAGTATCTTTTTCAAGGCACTCGGCTTCATCTACTTGACCGCCGTGCTCGGCGCCGCCTTTGAATGGTGGGGCGGCCCGGAAAAAATGGCCGAAGGCTCCCGGCACACTGCGCTGATCACTATGGAAGGCGTGATTGCCCCCAAGGGTGACATCAGCGCCGACAACGTCATCAGTTCCTTGCAGGCGGCATTTGAAGACAAGGGAACAGCCGGCGTCATCCTGCGCATCAACAGCCCCGGTGGCAGCCCCGTGCAAGCCGGCATGATCAACGACGAAATTCGCCGGCTACGCAAAGAATACAAAGATATTCCGCTCTACGTGGTGGTTGAGGATGTCTGCGCCTCGGGGGGCTATTACGTGGCCGCCACGGCTGACAAGATTTTTGTCGACAAGGCCAGCATCGTCGGTTCGATTGGCGTACTCATGGACGGCTTCGGTTTCACCGGCAGCATGGAGAAACTCGGCGTCGAGCGCCGCCTGCTCACCGCCGGCGAAAACAAAGGTTTCCTTGACCCCTTCTCGCCGCAAAGCAAAGAGCATGTCGAGCATGCCAAATCGATGCTCGGTGAAATTCATCAGCAGTTCATCGAAGTGGTGCGTCAAGGTCGCGGTCAGCGCCTGAAAGAAACGCCGGACATGTTTTCCGGCCTGATGTGGAGTGGCGCAAAGAGTATCGAACTCGGTTTGGCCGATGCCTACGGCACGGTAGATTCCGTTGCTCGCGACGTGATCGGCGCCGAAGAAATCCACGACTACACGGTCAAGCCCAACTTCGCGGAGAAGTTTGCCGAACGCTTCGGCGCCAGCCTG
>CAZFSH010000281.1:0-3682 GCA_964521935.1 uncultured Propionivibrio sp. | reverse complement strand
GCCATTTCGTCGGCCATCCAGGCACGCAGCAGCAGCTTCCAGAACGCGCTCCAGCCTTCGCGTTCAGGGTTGTTCTGAAAGCTCAACACGCCTTGCTCCAGCGCGCCATCGCCCAAGCGTGCATTGATCACATGCAGCCACTGGCCCCAGGCATCGTAAGGGCTGGGCAGTTTGGTGCCGGCTTCGGCCACGCAGACTTTGCGTGCGGACTGCAGGGCCTTGAGCTTGCCTTGGGCCAGCAGGCTCAGCGGGTAATACCAGATCAAGGACGTGGGTAGCAAACGCTTGCGCGAGCCGGTCTCCAATTGGCGCTCTTTCAAGGCCAGCTCGAAGCCAGCCTGGGCAGCCTCCCACTCCCCCGCTTGCGCCGCGAGCGCCGCATTGAGCGCCAGTACCGAGCCCCCATCCAAGCCCTCGATGTAGGCGCGGGCGCGCTCGGCATCACCACGGTGCACCATCCATTCAGCGAGCTGCGTAAACACCCAATGATGGTCGGCCGGAATGCTCTCGATCGGCTGCTCGGCCGCCCACTCGGCCAGAGGCAACTCGGCGCTGTTCCAGTCACTACACACCATTTGCACCGCGTGATAGGCCATCTCCCAGCGCACCGGTGGCGCCAGCGCGGAAAACAACTCCGGGTCAAAACCTTCCTGAAAACCTTCACGGTACACCGTGGTCAGGTGCTGCATACGATCCAGCCCCTCGCGCATACGCGCCAGCACATGCGGCGGGTCAATGAAGGCCGCCAGGTGAAACAGGGCAATCGAGGCCAGCGGCTCATAGGTCGGCCAGAAATAACCGATCATGTCATTGCTGTGCACGCCCTCGGCGTTATGCAGCGCCGTGCGCAGCTTGTCGCCAGGGTAAGTGGCGAGCAAGGCCTTGAAGCTTGCATTACGAAACTCGTTGCTCAACCGGACATAGCCATTGCGATTGACGTGGCGCAGCAGCAGGCCGGCCTCATCCAGCTCGCGCCAGGCGCCTTGTACGGCCTCGCCGCTAATCGCTTTGGTCTTGCCGGACTCTATCGCGTCCATACGCAAACCCAGCTGCGCCGCGATGCCAAGCACCAGGGTTTGCGTCACCCAGGTCCAGCGCAAGGCCATCGCCAAGGCGATGGATTGGGTAAGGGGGGAAAGTTCTGCCAGTGTTGTTGTCATGACCAATTTTTCAGCGTGGTTCAGTATGGTTCAGTGTGCTCAATGAAAATCAGGCGCCGTCTCACAGCGACTGACTTTTGTTCGGTGGTGTTATTCGCTACGCAGCGCGTCGACCGGGTTCAGTTGCGCGGCATTACGCGCTGGCAAAACACCCGCTGCCAGCCCGATGGTCATGGCCAAGGCTTCGGCCATCAGCGCATAACTGAGCGGGGTGTGCACCGGCAATGCCGGCACGAAGAGACGAATCAGCTGCGCCAGCCCCATGCCGATCACCAGCCCCATCGCACCACCCAGACTTGCCAGCGCCACGGCTTCGCCGAGAAACAGGCCGAGGATGGTACGCCGACGCGCACCAATAGCAACCATCAAACCAATTTCAGCGGTGCGCTCGGTCACGGCGATAGTCATGATCGTGACAATCCCGACGCCACCCACCAGCAGCGAAATACCGCCCAGCGCGCCGACCGCCATGGTCAACACGTCAAGAATTGAGCCGAGCGTCGAGAGCATTTCTTCCTGGCTGATGAGAGTGAAGTCTTCCCGGCCGTGGCGCGCCGTCATCAAAGTCTTGATCTGTGCCAGCACGTGCGTCGTCGAGGCGCCCTCGGCCACCGCCAGGTCAATCTCGTTCAAGCCATCACGATTAAACAGCTCCATTGCGCGCGCCGCCGGAATGAAAGCGGTGTCATCCAGGTCCATGCCCAGAAACTGCCCCTTGCTTTCCATGATGCCAATCACGCGGAACTGTAAGCCGCCGATACGCACGCGCGCCCCCAGAGCGTTTTCCGCGCCGAATAGTTCCTGCTTGAGCTTGGGCCCGAGCACCACCAGCGCGCGCGCCACACCGATATTTTCCTCCGGGAGAAACTGGCCGACACGCACCTTACCCTTGAACACCGCCGGCATCTGTGGCCCCACACCATAGACCGAGGTGCGGCGCGAACGGCCATTGGCATTCACCTCGGCATTACCAAACAAGCTCGGCGTCACCGCGACGATATTGGGCAGCTTGGCCAGCGCATTGGCGTCTTCCAGCGTCAGCGGTCGGGCGCTGCTGGGAAAGCCCACCATGGCCCCGCCGCCGGTCTTGGTTTTGCCCGGATGCACGCCGATGACATTGGTACCGAACTGGGTAAATTCACCGAGCACATAACGATGAATCCCCTCGCCAATCGAGGTCAGCAAAATCACCGAGGCAATGCCCACAGCAATGCCCAGCAGCGTCAAGAAGCTGCGCAGCCGCTGCCCAAGAATGGCACGCAGCGCGAGGTGGAGTGAATCGGCGAAGGTCATCGGCTAGGCATCAGGCTCAGTGCTTCATCAAGGCTTCCACCGGGTCCATGCGCGCAGCGCGCTGCGCCGGCAACCAGCCAAACAACAGGCCCGTCCCCAGTGAGGTGACCAAGGCGGCAATCACCGCCCAGGCCGGCGCATACGCGGGAAACACCGGATACAAGGCGCGAATCGCCCAGCTGCCCAACTGCCCGAGCAGATAGCCCAGCACGGCGCCAAACAACGACAGCAAGGCCGCCTCAGTCAAAAACATCTGACGAATGCTGACCGCGCGTGCGCCCAGCGCTTTGAGCAAGCCAATCTCGCCAGTGCGCTGGGTCACCGCCACCAGCATCACGTTCATGACCAGAATGCCCGCCACCGCCAGACTGATCGCCGCAATGCCCGCTACCGCCGCCGTCAGGGCGCCGAGCAAGCGATCAAACGTCGCCAGCACGGCATCCTGGGTGATCACGGTCACATCTTCTTCTCCGCCATGACGGCCCTTGATCGACTCGGCGGCTTTGCGCTTGGTCACGTCCAGATCATCGCGGCTCTTGGCCTCAACGAGAATGCGGAACAAGGTGTTGGTATCGAACATCTGCTGCGCCAGCGCCACGGGTACAAAGACGACTTCATCGGTATTCATGCCCAGCCCGGAGCCAGTTGCCGCCAGCACACCGATCACCCGCACGCGCCGTCCCCCCAGCCGGACAAACTGGCCAAGCGCCGGCGCGCTGCCAAACAGCTCACGCGCAACAGTACCGCCCAACACCGCCACCGGCATGGCACGCGTCCAGTCGCCTTCTGGCAAAAAGCTGCCTTGGGCCATTTTGAAATTGCGGATGAGCACATAGTTGCTCACCGTGCCAGCCACGACACTTTCTCGCAAACGCCCATTGGTATTCAATTCCGCCGTCCCCACCACCAAGGGCGCCACGCGCTGTACCGAAGGCAGACGCTGTAAGGCCGCCGCATCGTCCACGGTGAGGTCGTGCGGTGTACGCGTCACGGCATTGGCCGGACTAAAACCACCGGTTGCCGAGCGCCCGGGCAGGACGATCACCAGGTTCGTGCCCAGCGAGGAAAACTGACCCACCACATAACGCCGCGCCCCGTCGCCCAAGGCAGTGAGCACCACCACAGCGGCCACGCCGATAGCCATAGCCAAGAGCGAAAGCGCCGTACGCAAGGGGTAGCCCGCCGCGGCATCGCGGGCAAAGCGGAAGACGTCAGGTAATTTCATTGAC
>CAZFSH010000280.1:0-3697 GCA_964521935.1 uncultured Propionivibrio sp. | reverse complement strand
GAAAATGCAAAAAGGCGATACGGCAGAGGTGAAGTGGGGGGCAACGCGTCAGGTTCTGCGTGCGGCACCACGAGGCTTGCCGATGGACGCAGCGCGGGCCATTTTTGCTGCGGATGCGAGCAAACTGCCGGCCTTTGCCGGGAGTGCATCACCCGACGGTGGTTATACGCTCTACAAAATTGCTGGTGTGACCCCCGCCGCTAATGGCGATCCGCGTGTTGCCATGCTGACGCAGCAATATGCGCGCTTGGTGTCGGAAGAAGAGTTTGGCTCCTGGTTGGCGGCACAGCGTGCCCGTCACGATATCAAGCTCAACAAGAGCCTGATTGATAGCAAAGAACACCCGTAATCGTACGATAACCGTACGCGTGAGTTTTATGCCCAGCGCAGCGTGTCCGCTGCGCCGTCTCACAGCGACTGAGTTTTAGCCCGGTAGCGGTTCTGGGTTGCCCAGCGCCGTGGTGTTGATGCCACCGTCCACGTAGAGAATTTCGCCGGTAATGCCGCTCGCCAAGTCCGAGAGCATGAACGCCGAGGCGTTGCCGACCTCCTCAATAGTGACATTGCGGCGCAAGGGGGCATGGTGCGCGTTGTAGGCGAGCAGCTTGCCGAAGTTGCCTATGCCTGACGCTGCCAAGGTTTTGATCGGTCCCGCCGAAATGGCATTGGCGCGCACACCCTGTGGCCCCAAGCAGAAGGCGAGATAGCGTGTAGCCGCCTCAAGGCTGGCCTTGGCCAAACCCATGGTGTTGTAGTTGGGCATGGTGCGTTCTGCACCCAAGTAAGAGAGCGCCAGCACCGAGGCGTTATGGCCCTTTAGCAACATCGGGCGCGCCGCCTTGGTCAGTGCGGGGAAACTGTAGGACGAGACATCGTGGGCGATGCGAAAGGCTTCGCGACTGATGCCGTCGAGAAAGTCCCCCTCAATCGCTTCTGTCGGTGCAAAGCCGATCGAGTGCACCAGGCCATCGAGGCCTTCCCACTGTTCTCCAAGTTGCTCGAACAGGGCAGTAATTTGTCCATCATCGGCGACGTCGCATGGATAGACGAGGGTGGAGTCAAATTCGGCGGCAAATTTGGAGATGCGTTCAACAAAGCGCTCGTTTTGGTAAGTGAAGGCCAGCTTGGCGCCCTCACGGTGGCAGGCTTTCGCGATGCCATAAGCGATTGACCGGTTCGACAGCAGGCCGGTAATCAGGATGCGTTTGCCGTCAAGAAATCCCATGGTGATTGTCCTCTGGTGGTTTCAGTTAATGGCGCATGTTAACAGCGCCGGAGTCTTTTATGAGTGTGGCGTGCGGGGGCGATAGCCCTGCGGAATAGCGCCTAGCAGTTGTTCGGTGTAAGGGTGTTTGGCAGAGTGGTAGAGCGACTCGGCTGTGGCCATTTCGACGACCTCACCTTGATACATCACCATCACGTCGTCCGCCATGTATTTGACCACAGACAGGTCATGCGAGATGAACAGGTAGGTGACGCCAAGCTCGTCTTGCAGGTCCTTCAAGAGATTGAGGACTTGTGCCTGGACGGACACGTCGAGTGCGGATACCGACTCGTCACAGATAAGGATTTCCGGCTTCAGACTCAATGCGCGGGCGATAGCGATGCGCTGGCGCTGGCCGCCGGAAAATTCATGCGGATATTTGCTCAAGCTGCTAACCGGTAGACCGACTTGGTCGAGTAGTGCGATGGCTTGCCTTTGGCGCTCGGCGTCATCTTTCCCTAAGCGGTGGATACGCATGGGTTCAAGCAAAATGTCGCGCACGACAAAGCGTGGGTTGAGCGAGGCGTAAGGGTTCTGGAAAATGATTTGCAGCTGACGCCGGGCGGCCATTTGCTCAGGCCGTGAACGTCGGTGCATTTGCTGAAGATCATTGTCACCGAGATGTATGGTGCCGCTATCGGCGGTGTGCAAACGCATGAGGGTGAGCGCGAGTGTGCTCTTTCCGCAACCAGATTCGCCGACGATGCCGAGCGTTTTGCCCCGGCTCAGGGTAAATGACACATCCTTGACGGCATGCACGCGCCGCTTGCCGAAGAGCCCCTCACGAAAGTCGAAATATTTATTGAGTTTGTCGACGCGTAGTAAGGGCGGTGACACATCCGCCGTCTCACGAGAGCTGACTTTTGGCGTCGTCGCTGGCGGTGTGCCGTTCATGAAATCGTCAATTACCGCCAAGCGGTGTGGCGTGTGATCCAGCGGCGGATGACACTGCAACAAGGCGCGGGTGTAGGCATCTTGCGGCTGTGTGAAGATGGCTTGCGTGGTGCCCATTTCACGGACTTCGCCATGGCGCATGACGACCACGCGATCCGCAATTTCACCTACCACGGCGAGATCGTGGCTGATCCACATGACGGCCATGCCGTGCTTTCGGCGCAGGGCGTCGATCAGCTCGATAATTTGTTTCTGGATAGTGACATCGAGCGCTGTCGTGGGTTCATCGGCAATCAGAAGCTTGGGCTCGCAGGCAATCGCCATGGCAATCATGACGCGTTGTTGCTGCCCGCCAGAGAGCTGGAATGGGTACGCTGCCGCGCGCTTGCCGGGCTCGGGCAGGCCAACCTCGGCTAGCAACTCGACGGCGCGCACCATCGCTGCCCGTCTGCTCATGCCTTTGTGCAAGCGCAGGGACTCGGCGATCTGGGTACCGATGCTGAATAGCGGGTTGAGCGAACTCATCGGGTCTTGAAAGATCATGCCGATGTCACGGCCACGCCGGATGCGGCGTTCGTTTTCCGGCAGCCTAAGCAGATCGCGGCCCAGGAACTCGATGCGGCTGGCGGGGTCAAGCAGCGCGCTTTCCTTGGGTAGCAAGCCCATGATGGCGAGTGCGCTAACGGATTTACCGGAACCTGACTCACCGACGATGGCGAGTGTTTCGCCAGCATGAACATCCAAACTGACGCCTTTGACCGCCTCAAAAAAAGTGTTCCGATCCAGCCGGAAGCTGACGTGCAGATCGCGAATACTGAGTAGCGGGGAGGTGTGACTGTTCATTTGATGGACTTGATCTTTGGATCAATGAATAGACTTGATCTTGGGATCAAGGGCATCCCGCAGCGCATCGGTGACCAGCGAAAACGCAGTGACCAGAACCGCCATGGCGATGGTGGTGGCCGCGAGCTGCCACCAGTAGCCAAGAATGAGCTCATTCTGCGCTTCACCGAGCATGGAACCCCAGGACACCTGATCGACTGGCACGCCAAAGCCGAGAAAGGAGAGAATCACTTCCGATTTGATGAAGCCCACGGTATTGACCGATAGCTGCACTAGGGCAATGTGACTGACATTGGGAAAGATATGCACAAACATCCGGCGCATGTGTGAGGCGCCAATCGCGTCCGCCGCCTGGACGTACTCGCGTTGGCGGTGCTTCATGTATTCGGCGCGCACTAGCCGGAAGATGCCCGTCCAGCCGGTGAGACCGAGAATCAGGACGATGGTGCTGATACCTTTTTGCCCCAATACAGCGGCAATCGCGAGGATCAGCAGCAAATAGGGGACGGCCGTGAAGATGCTGTAAAACCAGTTGAGCAGGTCGTCCAGCCAGCCACCGAAATAGCCGGCGACGGCGCCCGTAATGGTACCGATCAGGGTGGCTACGATGGCCGCGGCAAGGCCGACCAGGATCGAAGTTTCAGAGCCTTTGATCAGCTTGGCGAGAATGTCACGGCCCCATTTGTCGCCGCCCAT
>CAZFSH010000279.1:0-3704 GCA_964521935.1 uncultured Propionivibrio sp. | reverse complement strand
GAAATTACGACAACGCAAATCGTCAGCCTCACGGCACTGCAAGTGCCAGGCATGACTACTACGCAGTTTGGTGCATTGACGACGACACAGCTGGATGTCTTGCCGGTGGCAGATTTTGCGGCTTTGAGTAGCGCGCAGTTTGCAGTAATGGATCTGAGCACTACAAACTTGGCTGTAATCGGTGCTGCTGAGATTGGTGCGATATCGACAGCTGCTCTTCAGGGAATGACCACGACTCAGCTCGGCAATTTTGGCGTCGCGGAGCTTAACTACTTCTCTAAGACCCAGTTGGCAGCATTCAGTACCGACGCTATAGCGGCTCTGACGACCACGCAGTTTGTGGCCATCAGTGCAGACGAGTTGTCTGGGTTTGCCACACAGCAGATTGCGAAGTTGAGTACAACCGTGATTGCCTCACTGAGCACGACACAAATCGATGCATTGACCACAGATCAAATCCCGGGTTTGACTACGGAGCAGATTTCGCAGCTGACGACAACTCAATTGCCGGGGCTAGCTGTTGGTGACTTGGGTGTGTTCAGCACCGCACAGATTCGGGCGCTCTCAACGACTGACATTACAGAGCTTTCGCAGGCGCAAATAATTGGCCTCAAAGAGTCTCAGATGGTGGGCTTGAGCAACGCACAGTTGGTCGCACTGACAACCACACAGGTCGCCGTGATCGAGACCTCTGACATCGCCGCACTGAGTACCGCCCAAGTGCGTGCCTTGGAGACGTCAGACATTGCGACGCTCTCTGCCAATCAGTTGGACGCTCTGACCTCTGATCAGTACAAGGCACTGGCATCAAGCCAAATTGCGGCACTGGAGGCAACGCAGATTCCTGGCTTGGATACCAGCAAGCTGGAAATTTTGAGTAGCGGCCAGATTCGCGCATTGGAAACGACCGACTTGGTCTTGTTGGATCAAGCGCAGATTCAGGCATTGACTCCTCAGCAGGTCGCCTATTTTGCGACGGCGCAAATCGCCGCATTGACCACCACGCAAATTGTTGATCTGACGGTCACGCAGTTCCAAGCGATGAGCGCAGCGCAGATTAAGGCGCTGACAACCACACAGATACACGAAATGCAAGTGACCGATTTGGCGGGACTCAGTACCGATCAGTTTGTCCAACTGTCTGCCACCAGTATCGGGGTCATGACGACGACACAGATTACCGGGCTGTCGGCTGACGAGTTTGCGAGCATGACCGCAGCGCAGATTGCTGGATTGCAAGCCTCACAGATGACGGCAATTGAGGTCACTGATCTGAAAGCGATTACCGAAGCCAGAATCGGCAGCATCGAAACGACCGATTTGGCCAGCTTGTCTGGGGCGCAGATCATCGGCTTAGAGGCTACCCAGTTTGCGTCGATGACGTCATTACAGATCGGAGCCCTGACAACCACTCAGCTCAATGTTCTGGAAACAGAGGACATCGTCGCATTGGCCGAAAAAGTTGCCTACATTGATCCGGCGAAGTTCTTGGCGCTCACCACAACCAATATTGTGGCGCTGACTGTCGATCAGATTCCGCAGCTTACGACGGCGCAAATCGTGGCTATCACGACGACGCAGATTGTCGCGATGGAAGTTGAGGATCTAGCGCGCATTACGCCTACGCAACTCGTTAAGATGGACACCACTGATCTGGCGGTGTTGAGTGGTAGTCAGTTCGCGGCGCTTGATCCGGCTTCGATAGCGGTGATGACAACTGAGCAGATGAAGGGACTGCAGACAACGCAAATTGCTGCATTGACTGGGGAACAGGCTGCACAGCTGACAGCTGCACAAGTTGGTGCGATCGATAGCGGTGATATCGCGTCACTGCCGACTAGCGTGTTCGGTCAAATGACCGATGCAGCATTGCAAAAACTTCACGACGTGCATTGGGCAGCTCTCCAAGCGGCGGGTCATGA
The DNA here is from genome assembly GCA_964521935.1 of uncultured Propionivibrio sp. Classification (GTDB taxonomy): domain Bacteria; phylum Pseudomonadota; class Gammaproteobacteria; order Burkholderiales; family Rhodocyclaceae; genus JADJEF01. Next base: position 1,782 of record CAZFSH010000279.1, on the reverse strand, counting down.
TGACGAGCTGATCGCCGTTGATCCGAAATACACCTCACCGTTGATCTTTGACCTAAATGGAGACGGGGTACGCACGCTTGCCGCGAGTTCGGGTGCAGTATTTGACCTGCGTGGAGATGGACAGCAGCATCAGGTTGGCTGGGCGTCGAAAGAAGATGGCTTCCTGGTTCTTGACCGCAACGCTGATGGATTGATCAATGACGGCAGCGAACTGTTTGGTGAAGGCACAACTTTGGCTAACGGTCAGAAGGCCAACGATGGCTTCCAAGCCTTGGCAGAGTTGGATAGCAATCACGATGGCGTGATTGATGCCCAAGATGCTCAGTTCAATGATCTCGCTGTATGGGTAGACGCCAATACGGATGGTGTCAATCAAGATGGCGAAGTCCAGACATTGACGGCCATGGGTATTAAGGAAATCAATCTTGATGCCCACGCGACCTCGGTGCTTGATCAGGGTAACTGGATAGGCTTGGAGTCGAGCTACACGACCATCGATGGTGCGCAACATGCCTTGGCTGACGTGTGGTTGGCGATTAATCCGACTGAGCCAGGGGTGGTGGATCTTTCGAAAGTAGATCCCGCAACCGTTGCACTCGGCGCCTTGTCCAGTATTGACTTTGCGGCCAATGGTCAGACTGATATTGTCAAAGTCGGGTTGGCAGACGTTCAGGTCTTCGGCCAGAAAGATCTGGTGGTCAATGACCAGACAGGCCAAGGCAACATGCAGATGATTATTAGCGGAGATGCCGCAGATCGTGTGCAGATATCATCGGATGCTTGGGCTGACAGAGGAACGACTGTCGTGGATGGTCATACCTATCAAATTCTGCAGCATGACCACCTGCAGTTGCTGATTGGTGTGAATATGCAGCATGATCCCGGCATGATGTAAGCTTATCTGGTCATAGCGTTTAACAGAACGCCCGGTGAGGAAGCTTCACCGGGCGTTCTGCCTTTATAGTTGTCGAACTTTTTAACCGGACGACGGTCGTTATGTGGTTTCGCAATCTGCAAGTTTTTCGTTTAACACCAGAGTGGCAGTTTTCGCTAGAAACCCTGAAGCAGGCACTGCTGCAGCATCGGTTGCTGGGTACGGGTGCAACAGACCGTATGGCGCGTGGGTGGGTGCCGCCGCGAGGGGGGCCAGATGAGTTCGTGGTTAAATCCGGTGAGCATCTGCTGATTGCCTTGGGTACGGAAACCAAGCTCCTTCCCGGCTCAATCGTGCGCCAGCATGCAGAGGAAAAAGCGCGAGAGATCGAGCAGGCGCAGGGCTATAAGCCAGGGCGCAAGCAGGCGAGGGATATACGCGAGCAGGTAGAACTGGAGCTGTTACCCCGCGCTTTTACACGCCGTATGTCTACGCTGGTGTGGATTGATCCGGTTAACCGGTGGTTAGTCGTGGATGCGGCGAGTTCGACGCGCGCCGATGACGTGGTCGAAAAGCTCAAAGAGACCTTAGGCGAGTTACCGTTGCGGTTGCTCAACACACAGCGCTCACCAGCTGAGGCAATGACAGCGTGGTTGGCAGCAGGCGAGGCGCCTGTTGATTTCAGCATTGATCAAGATTGCGAATTACAAGCAGCGATCGCAGAGCGGCCCGTGGTGCGTTATGTGCGTCATGGTCTGGATAGCGACGAAGTTCGCTCTCATATTACCAATGGAAAAACGGTGACGCGGCTGGGCATCACCTGGCGCGACAGGGTGTCCATCGTACTGACCGATCAACTGCAGATCAAGCGTGTCAGCTTTTTGGATGTGATCAAAGACGAGGCCGAC
>CAZFSH010000278.1:0-3712 GCA_964521935.1 uncultured Propionivibrio sp. | reverse complement strand
CATCAAAGTCCAGTTCGGCGTTATCGCCGGCGATGTAACGTGCGGACTCCGAGAGGGCTTTGATCGTGATGGTGTCAGCACCCTGACCCGCCACGACGATCTTGTTGCCGTTAGCGAGGGCAACAAGATCGTCGCCGCCAATCACGGTGTTGTTCGCGTCTTTTTCTAGGACCTGAGTTGATTTGACCTGCGCCAAGTACTGCGAATTTAGCCGGCGGGTAACTTCACCATTGTCGCTGATGATCACGTCATTGCTGTACGCAGCGCCCTGTGTGAGCGTTTGGGTCGTCGCGTTATAGTCGGCGGAGACGAGGATGACGTCTGTCCCCATACCGCCCAGCAGATAGTTGTTGCCCAGATAGCGTTCTTTGGCGTCGCTGCCGGTGCCAATGTGGATAGTGTCCTTGCCACCGGTTTTGGCCAGTGTATCGTCCGTGACGAAGGAGGTCACGCTACCGTTGGTTTCCCGGTTTGTGCCATCCCCGGCTCTGATCGTGGCGTGGTCGCCCGCCACCCAACGCACATTCGCTGCGGTGGAGGTCAGTGCCGAGAAATTGATGATGTCATCGCCAGCACCACCGAGCACGATGCCCGATCCACTCGTCATGTTGACTGCATCATTGCCGCCGATACGGGCATCGCCCGACGCAACTGTTGTGGTTGTCGCGTAGTCCAAGAGATGGTTGTTCGGGGAGGAGCTCGCTGAGCCAAGTGTAAAACTCAGCTTCTGTGACACGGCGCCCGTGACGGTCTGCAAGGAATACTGGAACTTCACATCGCCCACATCCGTGAGGATGATGTTCATGCTGTCCTGCTTGTCGATAGCGGTGATGGTGTCATCGCCCGCGCCGGCCAGCACGAGGTTGTTGCCCGTTCCCAGATAAATCTGGTCGTTACCGCCACCGGCACCCATCGTGTAGGCACGCAATGCGCTACGGTACTGATAGTCGACCATGATCCGGCCAAGGTCAGCCATGATGGTGTCGTTGCCCTCAGCAGCGCCACCGATGTTGAAGATGTCGTTGCCCAACGCGCCCATCAGGATGTCGTTGCCCGAGCCCCCTTTGAGCGTTTGTCCGACGGTGGTGAGACTCTTGTTTTGCAGTGACTGGCCCAACCAGAGCCAGCGCCGGCCATCACTTCCAAAACCACCTGAAATGCCCACTGCTTCGAGGTTGATGTAATTGTTGACACGCGTTGTCGTATTGACTGATGCCTCATTGGTCCACGTGTAGAACTCATCAGCCACGAGCAGATCATGGGCGGCACGCCCCTCAAGGGTATCGGCGCCACCATTACCGACGATCAGGTTGTTATGCCCCTCGCCCAGCAACGTATCGGCCGCTGAACCGCCAAACATGTTGTGCATGCCCCGAACGATGATGTTCTTGGCGCCGGCAGAACCAAAGGCGCTCAGCGACTCCTGATCAACGACAACACCGACTGAGTAATCGGAGAAATCGATGGTGTTGCGAGCATTGGCGTTCTCGTTGCCCGTTGTGTCGTCATGATGCAAACCGTTCGTCGTGTCACCGTATAGGCTACCGGTGAGCGAAGCGTTATGGCGAATGTAAAAGACATCACTGCCTTGGCCACCAATGGCGTTTTCGAAACCTTCGAAGAGAAAACCTCTTCCACCTGGGCCACTACCTTGAGCAGCGGAGTAGGAGAAATTGCTGGTTGACGTACCACCCGTTCCACTATTGGCAACCCAGCCTTTGTTGGTATCAGTGACGCTCAGGGTGATATTGGCTTCACGACCAGAGAAATCCAGCGTGTCACTACCCGATCCGCCTTTGATCACATGCACTTCGGTCGTTGCTGCCCACTGCACAGTGTTAGTGCCCGATATGGCCTTGCTATACGCCGTATCAATACGCACAGCGGCTGTCTGTGCCGAGAAGTCGAGCGTGTTCTCACCCAGTCCGTCAACCTCGCTTCCGTCAACCAGTGTTGCCTGCCCCCAACCGCCAAGGAAGCGGTAGGTATCGTTACCACTTCCGCCGGCCATTACCGTCGTGCCGCCCCGGGCAATCAGCTTGTCGTTGCCGTTACCGCCGCGCAAGGTAGCGGTGCCGCTCGCTGAACCGACCAGAACATCGTCCTGGGTGCCGCCAAGAAGCACATCGGTGCCGGCACCGGCAACGAAATAGACCGGTATCGTCAAGGCCGAGGCGTCGAAGGTATCGTTGCCTTCACCTGCATAGCCATGCACCTTGGTGATGCCCTGGAAATCTTGTTCGTAGGTCTGCCCATTAGGCAAGACCGCACGAATATGCAGGCTGGCACCGCCGGTCAGCGTATAGCTCTCACTACCGTCGGTCACATCACGACGCAAGCGATCGCTCGCCTGATAGGTGATCGCCGCATTACCATCCAGCGCGGCAAACGTCGACCCAGTATTGAGCACCAACACCGAACCGTCCATCGTGGCCAGCACAGGGTTTTTGTCGCAGGGGTTGAACTCCCAGCTGAACAACTCGACATCCATGAAGGTGTACTCAAACACCCGGACATACTTGACCAACGCGAAGACGTCCAAATAGGCCGAAACATAAGCCGACGCCTTGAGATTCGCGGAGACCAGATCCAGCGGATTGTCTTTAACGGCCGCAATAATCTCGAATGCACGCACCTTACCGTCTTTGTTCGGATCGCATAAGTCCAGCGTGCCGACAAACTTGATACCACCTTCAACACCGCCGCGAATAATGCCGCCATTCAATTCAGCAAACACGTAGATTTTGGTTGTCAGGATAACTTCTGGAACGTCGGTCCCATTGATGACATTGTCACTGACGTAGAAGCCGTTAAATACATTCAGCCAGTCGCCCGTCTTCAAGGACTGCTGGATACCATAGGTGTCGTAGCCCAGCGTCAGATTGGCTTGCAGCTTGATTGATCCACCCAGGCCCACATACAGCGGAGGGAAAACCGGGAAGCTGAGCCGGAAGCCGACTTCGACTTCGAGTCCCGGCGGGTTGAAGATAATCAAGTCGGCAGGCTTGCCCAAGAGCAAATTGATCGTCGTCGTGAAGGGGTCCTCAAAGAGCGGGATGCGTAAGGCATTACCGGGCTTCTTAAGCGAGTTACCCAGGTTCTGCATGCCTTGAGAAAGGCTGACCGTTGTCTTGCCGGGTATTCCCGCTGAAGATGCCGACGGGTCAAGATTGGTCAACACATCCTTCACTGGTGCAAGGTTGTACTGACGCGTGGCAGTGCCGCTCAAGATCAACACGTCAGTGACCGGAATGATGAGGTTGGCGGTATCCGTCGGTATCTTGGTAATTGTCGAGGCCAAGCGCACCATGGCGATGATGAAGTCGATCTTGGCATTGCCGCCAAAAGTCTTGGACAAATCGCTGGCCAGATCGATCAGCCCGTAAGGCCGACCCATGATGGCATCCAGGCCTGGAATTGGTGCGGTCACCAAATCGATAATCGGCTGAACCGGCGCGATGACTTCCTGGATTTTTTTCGCCACAGGCACCATGAAGTTCGATGCCCAAACGCCCAAATCCAGCGATATATCGGTCAGCCAAATACTCGGTTTTTCGGTAAACAGCTTGTCGTATTGAGGGTTGAATGCCGAAAACTTGTCTGACTTGTCTTCAGACGTCGAGCTCGCTTTCTCCTTGCCCCACAGCAAGTGGAAGCCACCATGGATCGAGGGCAATTTGCCACTACCATCGGTGCCAATGCCCAACTCGAC
>CAZFSH010000277.1:0-3730 GCA_964521935.1 uncultured Propionivibrio sp. | reverse complement strand
CCGCCCATTGGGAAAAGGTGAACGCCAACCCGGCGCTGGTGCCCGCTGCAACGCCGTGGTCACCGAGTCTGGCCAATGTCACGGTGCGCGAACTGCCTTTGGGCGACAGCATGTCGCAACTGCATGACCTGCTCTATCACAGCAACGGCATGGTCTATCTGGGTGACAACCTGCAAGACCGCATTTATGAAGTGAACCCGCAAACGGGCGACTTCACCGTGTACAAAGTCCCGCCCTTTGGCTCGCCCGAAGGCGGCCTGATGGGCGCGCGTCTGGCCGAGTTTCCCAAGCACGAAACCTTTCAGGGAATTCACTCGTTCGCTGAGTCACCCAAAGATGGCCATATCTTCATTACGCCCTCTTACCAGCGGCGCCTGCTGGAGTTTGACCCGAAAACCAAAACCTTCAGCTATCACACGATGGACAAGGGTTTTTATCCGCACACCTTGCGCTTTGACGCCAAAGATCGCGTCTGGTTCACCCTGGCGCTGTCCAATCAGGTGGCCATGTATGACCGGGCCACTGACAAATTCACCTATTACGACCTGCCCTTCCGCAGCCTGCGCGAGCGCCTGACCACGTATTTCATTCCGTTCTCCTACAAGCTCATGGGCTGGGGCATTCCTGTCTCGAACATGGTCTCGATTGACGACCAGAACACCGGCCTGCCGCTGCCTTATGGCGTCGATATCACGCCCGATGGCAAGGCCTGGTTTGCCCGGCTGTATTCGGATGAAATCGGGGTGGTTGATCCCGATACCGGTGCCGTCAAAATGATTCCAACGCCGTTCAAGGCACCGCGTCGCCTGCGTTCCGACCGCGATGGCAATCTCTGGATGGTCGCCTTCAATGAATCGCAGATCGCCCGCTACGACCCCAAAACCAGCACCTTCACGCGTTACGACCTGCCCGTGCTGCCCAAAGGCACCGACACACCGTATTCGCTGAACGTTGATCGCAAGCGCCATCAGGTCTGGGTCAATGGCACCAACTCGGACTCGGTCTATCGTTTCGACATCACCAGCGGAAAATGGGACTTCGTGCCCATGTCACGCCGGGTCACCTTCACCCGCGACGTGGAATTTTCGCCCGATGGCAAAGCCTACATTTCCAGCGCCTCGCTGCCGGCCTGGCATATCGAAGACACCCAGCCGACGCTGATGGAAGTATCCATTCCCACCATTTCCCCCATGTCATCCTTGGGCAAGCCTTGATAGCGTTTTGGCGCCGTCCCACAGCGACTGACTTTTACTGAACTGACCACTAACCACAGACCATGCCCGCCTTCCTGCTCTCCAGCCTGTTCGCCTTCGTTGGCGGGCACATGGTTAATTACACGATCATCCTTTATTTGCAGGAGCGCATCGGCTCTGATGTACTGGCCGGCGTCGGCTTTGGCCTCTCGTTTGGCTCATCCATCATCTTCGGCTGGTTTGCCGGCGTGCTCGCTGACCGCATGCACCCGGCAAGGCTGATTCACGCCGCCCACTTGCTCTTCCTGATCTGCCTCTCCGGCCTGCTCTGGGCGGAAACCAGTGCCAGCGATGCGCAGCGGATTCCGGCAACGCTGATTGCCGCATTTTTCGGTGGCCTGGGCTGGTCGCTTTTCGGCTCAGCGCGCATGGCCACACTGGGGCAGATCGCCAATCCCGAAAAACTCAAGCCCATGACCATTCTGTACAACTTGCAGGTGCTCATTGGCTTTGGTCTAGCTCCTTTGGTGATTGGCATCGTACGCAGTCACGGTGGCTGGCGTGAGGTGATCCTCACCGCCATGAGCTGCTATGTCATCTCCTCACTGCTGCTGATCAACACCAAAACCAAAGCGCGCGGCGAGCATGTGGAGACCAAAAGTGTGCTGACCGAAATTGGCGAAGGCTTCAGCACCGTCGGTGCCAACCGCCTGCTCATGCAACTGATGTTTGCCGCCATCATCGGCTTTGCCATGACCGGCCCGCTGCAAATCCTGCTGCCGAAACTGGCGCGCGAAGTATTGGGCCTGAGCGAAGCCGAGCGCGGTGCTTTTCTTGGGCTCATGGCCATCGCCCTGATCATGGGTGGCGTACTGGCCCTGCCACTATCCAAGCGCGTGCATCACGGCAAAACTATTTTCATCGGCATTTTCATCGGCGGCCTGGTGTTTGCCTCACTCAGCCAATGGCGCCTCACCTACGCCGCCTCGGCCGCCCTGTTCACCATCGGCATGATCAGCGGCTTCGCCATCAGCCTCGTCGTCGCCGGCATCCAGCACCAAGCCCCCGACGCCATGCGCGGCCGCGTGATGAGCATGTATTCCATCATCTCGCAGGTGGTACCCGCCGCGTCGGGTGTGGTCGCCGGTGTGGTGCTCAAATCAGCCGGCGTTGTCGATGCAATTTTGTTTGAAGGCTTGGGCATTGCCGCGCTGGCTGTGCTCGGGGCGATCCTCATGCCAACACTGCGCCGGCAAGCGCAGTAATCGCCCAAAGCACTACCGCGACTTAACCCCACCTTGCTAGGCGCTACATTGCGCCACCTTCTTTGCCGGTGCTTTCGTCGCGGGTTCCTTTTCCTCTTTCGCGACCGCTTTTTCGTCTTCCTTCTTTTCCTCGGCGGCTTTTTCTTTACTCGTTGTCACCGGCTCGTCAGCTGACTTTGTGGTGATCGCTGGCTTGACTTCGCTCTCGCCAAATTCACCAGAACTTCCGCCTAAGCTGTGTCCCTCAATCGGCGTCAAAATCGCGACATTACCTGCCGAGGGCGTGGTTGCTACGGGAGCCGCTTCCTGCACCGCTGGGGTGGTATCACGTTGAACCTCGACTTGTGACATCGCTGTTTCAACCGCACTGGTCACCACCTCTCCAGCCGAGGTAGGCGGAGCCGAATACTGAGTTATGCTCGGCGTGGCACCGACAAAGCTGCTGCTCGCGGCAAGGACATTGCCTTTGGGCGCGGACAAACTGATGCTGCCCCCAGTTCCGACGGTATTGGTCACGCCCGATGCCACAGAAATATCACCACTTTGACTGCTCAAAATGATGCTGTTGGCGGCGATATTGGCCTGTTGCAACAATCCGGCATAGGCATTGACGCTAACCGGGCCGCTATCGCTACGCAATACCCCCGCCAGGGTAATCGTGCTGTTGGATGACACGGTAGGCGCGGACAGTGAGACGCCGTTACTGGCGCTGATACCACCGCTACCTATGACAATAGGGCTATGCGTGATCAAGGTGTAGCTACCGCCATTAACCGTGATGGCGCCGCTACCGCTACTAAACCCGCCCGTCACGTCCATGATCAAGGACCCCGTGGCGTCAATCGCCGTAGCACCCAAGGTGAGTGCCGTCGGGCTGATCAATGACACGGCTCGGTCAAAAATAACTTTCGCGACGTTGTTGTTTATCGGCAGCGCACCGTTTGCCCAGTTGGCAGCTTCCATCCAACTGGTGGTTTGGCCGCTCCCTGTCCAACGCACTTCGCCCAGTTGCGTAATGACACCCGTTCCACTGCCCGTGCTGGTCAGCGTGTAGTTCCCCGCCGCCGAGCCGCCTAGGGTCAGGCCACTGTAATTCACCACCTTGCCGTTGCCGACGTTGGCATCGAGGAAGTTACCGGTTCCGCCGGTGAGCGAAAGCGCGAGCACATCGCTGGGTAAGGCATTGGCAAAACTCAGCGCCTGGGGCACGGTGATGCTGGTATTACCGTCATACACTTTGCTCGCGCTGCCCATACTGGCGGTGATCGCGCG
>CAZFSH010000276.1:0-3776 GCA_964521935.1 uncultured Propionivibrio sp. | reverse complement strand
GAATGGCGGTGGGCACGAAGGCCAGCGAAATCTGCCGCATCTGTTCGCCAAAGCCGGGCATGACTTTGCTGGCGACGGCAAGCGTAGCCTCCGGCGTGACGTCACGACGCGCCGGGCCGGTGCCGCCGGTGGTCAAGATCAGGTGGCAGCCGCTGTGGTCACACAGTTCACGCAATGTCTGCTCAATGAGCGCTTGTTCATCGGCAATCAGCCGCTGTGTCAGCTCAAACGGCGATGCCAGTGCGCTGTGCAGCCATTCGGTCAAGGCGGGCAAGCCCTTATCCTCATAAACGCCTTGCGCGGCACGGTCAGAAATCGACACAAGGCCGATGTGGAGAGAAGTCATGATGAGCGTGAGAGTGAATTAAGGGTATGCCCGAGCATTTCGTGCAGGGCAATGCTGCTGCGATTGAAGGCACGGCTGGAGGGCAGCCAGCCTTCGATCAGCGACGGTGAGGCGGTGGCGAAGCCGGTGGGCGCGGCGAGGACCTGCAAGCCCTGTGCGGCGAATAGCGGGACAGCGCGGCGCAAATGCCAGGCGTGGCTGACGAGTGCAATGCGCCGAATGCCGTCGGCATGGAGTTGCGTTGCCGATAAGCGGGCATTTTCTGCGGTGTCGGCCGACTGGCCCTCGATCCAGCGCGCGGGTTGCGCAAAATCAGTGGCCAAGGCTTGCGCCATCAATTGACCTTCTGGCTCACCGCCAAAGGGCGCACCGCCGGTCACGAGGATGGGCAGGTGACTAGCGCGTGCGAGTCGGGCGCCATAGCGCAGGCGCTCCAGCGTCGCCGCGTTAACCGTGTCGCCGGCATATTCCGGCGCCGTGTAATAGCTGCCGCCACCGAGAATGACGATAGCCTCTATCTTGCCCTCACGCAATTGGGCGTGCGAGACCGCTGGGAAGGTTTCCAGTGTTTGCAAGAGCGCATTGGCCACCACGGGTAAGCTCAGGCTGGTCAGACTGAGCATCACGACCAATGCACCCGATAAAGGCAGCGTGACCGGTCGCTTTTGTCGTGCTCGGCGTAGGGCGATAAGTGTCAGTAGCAGCGCTAGCAGCAGCGGCCCTGCCGGCGGCAAAATCAGGCTGGTGAGCAGTTTTTTCAGTAGAAACATGGAGGTGTATGAGGCTTACCGGGGCGAAATGCGTAACAAAGTCCGGTTTGATCGGGTTTTCCCTAAGGGTGTTGCGGGATATTATCGGGCCAATTTGCCACTACTGTGACCGTTTAAGCGCCAAATTTATCGCTAACTTGATGATTCATTGCGAATTTTCTGATCTCTGTCGGCTGTTTTCTATTCCATTGGGAACCTTGTTCATGGCGGGGTCCCGTGTGGGTACGGCGTACCTGTCTGCGCGATTCGCTGCTGTCGGGGTTGCCGGGCAAGTTGGAGTGCTGGCATGATGGCCTGGCTGGTGGCCAACTGGCGCGACGCGATTTTGATCGTGGTCGGCCTGCTTGGCATTTACATGGTGCTCAGTGTTATGCGCTTGGTGCAGGTGGGGCGTAGCACGGCGCGTTTGAATGCCAACATTGCGCCGCCGCCGGGGTATGGCGAACCGATGATCGATCTCTCACAGAATATGCCGACCGACGCCCTGCGTCAGTCCTATGTCGAGCCGGTGTTGGCCTATCAAGCGAACGATGAGTACGAGCCGCCCGCCAACAGCGCTGCTCCAGCGGCCGCTGCTGAGCCTGAACCACAAGAGGCCTCGCTGTTATCCCGCCTCGGTCGCTGGGCGCACCCGCAGGCACCGGTCGCAGCGCCAACGACGTCGGCGACGGACAGCGACTTTGCCAGCGAGCTGCGGCAATCGAATCTGGAAGTGGAAGTTCAGCAGCTGCGTCGTGAAAGCGAATTGCTGCGTGAGCAACTGGCCACGGTGCATGAAGAACTCTCATTATTGAAGTCAGCACGTAATGTTTCGCCGCTTTATAGCGAGGCAGCGTCGCTGGCACAAAAAGGCGTCCCGGCAGATGGGATTGCCGGCCAGTGCGGCATTTCGCTGGGCGAGGCCGAGCTGGTTGCGGCGCTGGCACGGGCAGATGGACGGAGCGGACGCGTAGAACCCACATTAGACACAGGCGAGAATGGACATGGCGGATTTCCCCACCGAAGAGCGCGAACCGGAACTCACGGCTGAAGACGCGCTCAAGCAGCGTTTGCTTGGGCGCATCGCCGTGGCAGCGGTTGTTATCGTTGGCCTGCTGGGCAGCCTGGCGATGTTTGACGCCTTGTATGCGCCGCGTCCGAGCGCGCCCGCACCACAAGTGGCCGCGGTGATTCCTCCGCCAGCAGAGGTGCCGGCGACGCCCTCACCGGCTGCGGACACTCCCGCCGCGCCCCCAGCGCCCGCGGCTGCTGAAACACCTGCTCTGGCCTCGACGGCTCCTGCGCCTACCCCGGCTCCCAGCGCTGCACCGGTCGTTCCCGAAAGCAGTGCCCCCCCTCCCGCGCAACCTCTGGCTGCGCTGCCGGCAGAGCGTTTGACCAAGCCCGCTACCGCACAAAAAGCGTTTGTGCCACCTTCAGCGTCGTTGCCTGCCATTACTGCTGCTCCACCAGCCAATCAAATTCAGCGCGAAGTTGCCAAGCTGGCACCAACTCCCGCCCCTGCTGCTAAAGCGCACGCGCCTGCGTCAAAGCCCATTACTCAAGCAGCCCAGTCACCCCAGACGCCATCGCCCTTCACACCGATGGATCAAGCCAGCACGCGCTCCTTCGCCTTGCAACTCGGCGTCTTCAGCAACTTTGCTAATGCCGAAGAGTTGCGTGCCAAGCTCGAAGCGGCAGGGATTCCCTCGACCGTTGAAGCGCGTGTGCGCGCCGGCCCCTTTGCAAGCCGTAGCGAAGCAGACGCGGCGCGTGTCAAACTGCGCGCTTTAGGAATTGACGAGAGCATCATGGTTTCAGTGAAACGCTGAAAATATGCGATGAAATGGACAGCGCTATGAACATAGACAGCCCACGCTTCGGTAGTTTGGAGATCGAGCCCAGCCGTATTCTGGAGTTCCCCGAAGGCCTGGCCGGCTTTGAGGACTGCAAACGGTACACCCTCTTCCATCCGGATGCCGAAAAGCCCCTGTACTTCATCCTGCAATCGCTGGATGATCCGGCTGTGGCCTTCCACATCGCTGACCCGGCTCAGCTGGGTTTCAGTTTTGATGTCGATCTGACTGATGAAGAAATCGAGCTCTTGCAGTTGAAAAATCCGGCCGATGCAGCCGTCGTCGTCATTCTGAGTAAAGACGAATTTGCCACGGGTGGTGCCGCCAATGATGGCTCCAAACTCAAAGCCAATCTGAAGGCACCGCTGGTGCTCAATCTCGAATCACGGCGTGGCCTGCAGCATGTGTTTGGCCGCCTTAACTACAACGTCATCAAGTAATCATCATGCGCAAGATCATCAGCACCGACAACGCCCCCGCCGCCATTGGTACCTACTCGCAAGCCGTGCAGGTGGGCAACACGGTTTATATGTCCGGCCAGATCGGTCTGGACCCGGCGACGATGCAGATGGCTGAGGGTATTGATGCGCAGATCGAGCGCGTATTTCAAAACCTCAAGGCCGTGGCTGAAGCCGCCGGTGGCACACTGAATGATGCGGTCAAGTTCAACATCTACCTGACTGACCTCACCAACTTTGCCAAGGTGAACGAGGCCATGCAGCGTTACCTGACCCAGCCTTATCCGGCGCGTGCCGCCGTGGGCGTCAAAGAGCTGCCGCGCGGTGGCTTGGTCGAGGCCGACGCCGTTCTGTATCTGGAGTAAGA
>CAZFSH010000275.1:0-3837 GCA_964521935.1 uncultured Propionivibrio sp. | reverse complement strand
AATCATTGGCAATCGCGCGCGCCAGCAACTCGGCACCGGTAATTTGAGTCATCGTAAACCCCTTGGCATCGTGTTAAACCGCTCGTTAATAACATCAGCGAAGCTGGCGGACTGCTCCCGCCATAACGCATCGTCAATACTGAGTTCGTAAGTATCGGCATGCGCCATAGAGGCGTCACGCGATACTTTCTGGGAACTGTTGAGCCCCGTTAAAGCATTACCAAAAAGTATCGAGTGACGAGAGCCGGACTTGGGTTCAAATTGCCTCTACCGCAACCATGAAAACGCGCCAAGTATGCCCAAGGAGATGCAAATAAGCGAACGCAAGCCCCCCCGGCAACTGGCATCTGCCGGGCAAAGCCCGGTAACGGGAGACCAGATGGCTTTAGAAAAACAGCTTGTGCGATAGAGACAAAAATGAAGATGAAAAAAATGAGTAACTTCAAGAAGGTAAAAATTCTCGCCATGCTGGGTGCGGCGAGCGCCTCCATGGTTCACGCTGGTACCGGCACTAAAGTGGCCGCCGTTGCGGCAAAGGCTCCAATCCCGGCCTCACCGGTGGCCTCGGCGAACGAGAATCCGAACATTTTGATCATCATGTTGGATGACGCGGGCTTTGCTCATTCCGACACCTTTGGTGGCGAGATCCATACGCCGACCCTGACGCGGATCGCGAATTCGGGAATCAGTTACAACGCATTCCATACGACCGCAGTAAGTTCTGCCACCCGTGCTTCGCTGCTCACCGGACGCAATCACCACAGGGTAGGAAACGGTGCCGTCGCGGAGGTTGCTGTGGAGTCCAATCCTGGCTACACCGGCATCATCCCCACTAGCGCTGCCACCATCCCCCAAATGCTCAAGCTCAAGGGCTATACGTCTGCCGCCTTTGGCAAGTGGCACAACACACCGGTACGGGAAACCGGGCCGCGCGGGCCATTTACCCACTGGCCCACTTCGTATGGCTTCGACCACTTTTATGGCTTTTTGGGTGGCGAGTCCGATCAATACCACCCGCGACTGTTCAACGACACCAAGGCGATAGAGCCTCCTCGTGACCCGCGCTATCACCTGACCGAAGACCTGTCCAAACAGGCCATCAGCTGGATCCAGCAGCAACAGGCCGTGGCACCGAAGAAGCCATTTTTCATGTTCTGGGCACCGGGCGGTGTGCATGCACCGCATCAAGTCTTTCCAGAGTGGGCGGACAAATACAAGGGGAAGTTTGATGCGGGGTGGGATGCCTATCGAGAGCGTGCCTTTGAAAGACAGAAGGCTTTAGGCTGGATTCCCCAAGAGACCGTCAATGCGCCTCGGCCAGACGACCTTCCGGCGTGGAAAGACATTCCCGACAGTGAGAAACCATTCCACGCTCGACAAATGGAGGTCTATGCGGGCTTTCTGGAGCATACCGACACTCAGGCCGGAAAAATCGTCGATGAATTAGATCGACTGGGGCTGCGTAAAAACACGCTGATCTTTTACATCTTCTCGGATAACGGCGCCTCTGCAGAAGGCGTGCAAGGCTCCATTAATGACACACTGGGCTTTAACGGGATAGCCAGTACGCCGCAAGACAGTATCAAGGCACTGAATGAACGCTATGGTGGTTTGCAAGCCCTCGGCGGCCCCAAGCTCGCGCCACTCTATGCGGCAAGTTGGGCTTGGGCGGGAGAGACACCTTTTGTCGGTACCAAACTGGTTGCCGGCTACTTCGGGGGTACACGCGTGCCCATGGCCGTTTCCTGGCCCGCCAAGATCGCCGCGGATAAGGCGGTGCGCAAGCAGTTTCACCATGTCAACGACATTGCTGCGACGATCTACGACGTGGTCAAACTGAAACCGCAGGAAACCATCAACGGCATCAAGCAACTGCCTCTGGATGGGTTCAGTATGGCTTACACCTTTAGCAATGCTTCGGCGGCGAATCAAAAGGGCCCACAGTATTTTGAATTTGCCGGTAGCCGCGCCCAATACGCCGATGGTTGGATTGCCTCCGTATTCGGACCGCGTAAACCGTGGTCAGACGACGTCGCGGGCCTCTTGAGCTGGTCCGGCAAGGCGGCCTTCATTACACGTACCCCCTGGATAGGCAACACCCTGGGATGGATGAAATGGAAGCCCGAAAATGATCAGTGGTCCTTATACAACCTCAAGACCGACTACAGTCAGACTACGGATTTGGCACAACAGTACCCGGAGAAACTGGCAGAACTGAAAGCGCAATTTGAACGGGACGCCGCACAAAACAACGTCAATCCCGTGGGCGAAACCTTTGTCGGGCTCTTCAATCAGCATGCGGAGACCCGAAAGGAATGGCACTTCGATGGCAACTTTGACCGTGAGCCCGAGTTTGCGGCGCCCAACATCAAGGGGCGCGACAATACGGTCACCGTCGATGCCGATTTCCCGGCTCAAGCCAACGGTGTCCTGTTCTCGCTGGGAAGCACCAGTGGAGGCATCGCACTTTTCGTCAAAGATGGCTTTCTGCACTATGAGTACAACGGCTTCTCCTTGTATCGTACCGTCCTGAAATCCAGCAAGACGATCCCTGCCGGTCGTGCCAAGGTCTCGGTCGAACTGAGCCTGACATCCCGCAAACGCGCGGGTCCGGCTGACATCATCCTGCGCATCAACGACGACGTGGTGGCACGCGGCTCGGTTCCTCATACGGCGGCATTCTCCTTCACAGGATCGGCCACGTTCGATATCGGCAAGAGCCTGGGTGCCCCCGTATCGCTGGACTACTACGATCAGGGAATTTTTGCCTTCAACGGCAAGATTCACGATGTCATGGTTCGCTACAACTGATTTGCAAGGCCGCAAACGTGGAACACCTGACCGGACCAGCCCAGCAAGCACCACAGCCCATGGGAGGTGTCCACCTGATGGCCAAGCCGGTCGGCCCCCTGTGCAACCTCGATTGCAGCTATTGCTTCTATCTGGAAAAGGAAGCCTTTTTTCCGGACCGCCACAAGTTCCGCATGTCGGATGCCGTGCTGCAATCCTATGTGCGCAATTACATTGCCTCGCAAGCAACGCCCATCGTCGAGTTCACCTGGCAGGGTGGTGAGCCCACGCTGATGGGGCTTGAATTCTTCGAGCGTGCAGTGGCGCTGCAAAAGCAGTACGCTGCCGGCAAGGAAATACGCAACACCTTGCAGACCAATGCAACGCTGATCGACGCCGCATGGGCGAAGTTCTTTGCCGCGGAAGATTTCCTGGTGGGCGTCAGTCTGGACGGTCCCCAAGACCTTCATGATGTTCACCGCTACGACAAGCAAGGGCGCTCCAGTTTCTCTGCCACGCTTTCAGGTTTGCAATTGCTCAGCAATGCGGGCGTGCGCTGCAATGTGCTGGTGACGGTGTCCAGGCAAGTCGCACAATCCCCACTGGCCGTCTACAACTTCCTGAAGTCGATTGGCGTGCGCTACATCCAGTTCAACCCGGTGGTCGAACGCTTGGTTAACGATAGCGAGAAAGTGATCGGGCTACATTTTTCCAAGCCGCCGGGCCTGTCCAAAAAAGATTTTCGACGTCCCGCGTTGGCCCCCGCGATGCGGGCGAATCCGGCTGTCACAGATGCGACGGTCGAACCGCAAGCCTATGGCGACTTTCTGATCGCCATCTATGACCACTGGGTACGCAATGACGTGGGTGATGTACACGTTGTCAACTTCGACTGGGCCCTGGCATCCTGGTGCCAGGTGCAACCGGGGGTTTGTCTCTTTTCCCCCGAGTGCGGAAAAGCGGGCATCGTGGAACACGACGGAAGTGTCTACTCCTGCGACCACTTCATGTACCCGGAATACCGGCTCGGAAATATTCAGGAAGATT
>CAZFSH010000274.1:0-3837 GCA_964521935.1 uncultured Propionivibrio sp. | reverse complement strand
TGCGCCAGCTGCTGGCGTTGTCGACGCCGAATGGCACGATCGGGAGTGGCGAGAAAAAATACAGTCATCGATGAACTCCTGAGCACGGTGTGGTCGCAGTGGTTGGGCCAGGGACGGCGCTGGCGATACGGCGTTGCGGACAACCTCGGATAATCGCCAGAGCGAGCGTGCCGTACCGGTCATCTCGATCAATTCTCCGGTCTATCGGGGGCAGCAGCCATCGCTGGTGTTGTGTTTGCGACCCATCTGACGAATCGAGTCGGCGGGGCCTCGGCATGTCCAGAGCATTCACCGCAAAGCAACAATCCGCGCGAACTCGGCCTCGATGACGCGCTCGCCATCTACCAGGCCACCTACCTTCAGACGCTGAGCTGCCTCAGCCACCGAATGCCGCCAGCGCCGCAGCAATCTCGGCGTTGTCGCCGAAGCGCTTGCGCGCGTTGCGCAGCAGGGTGCGCGCCTCGTCGCGGCGACCGAGTCCGTCAAGCGCGATCGCCTGCACATAAACGTAGCGTGGGTTGTCGGGCGCGAGGCGGCTGGCCTGCGCCAACTCGTCCAGCGCCGCCTCGCGCTGGCCGCTGCGGATCAGCGACAGCCCCAGCCCATGATGCAACAAGGCGCTGCGCGGTGCCGCGCGCAGGCCCTCGCGCAAGGTCTGGGCGACGGCGGTTTCGTTGCCTTCTGCCCGCTTGGCTTCTGCGCGGCCGGCCCAGGCGACATCGAGATCGCGCTGCAGGCGCAGGGCGCCGGCAAAAGCGCGGTCGGCATCGGCAGTGCGCGCCTGCGCGGCGTAGAAGTTGCCGAGATTGACCCAGGCTTCGGGGCGGTCGGCATTGAAGCGCTGCGTGGCCTCGAATTCGCCTGCCGCCTTTTGCCACTGCTGGCGCTGCGTGGGCGTCATTTGCGCCACGGCAGGCGCGAGCACGCGCGCGGCCTCGTTGCGCACGCTGCGCCGGGGGTCAGCCAGCAAGGGCACCGCGCGCAGACGCTGCTCGGGCGGCAGCAGCGCGATCAGCGACAACGCGCTTTCACGCACCTGCGGCGACGGGTCCTTGATATCGCGCAGCGCCAACGTCACGGCCGCCTGACTGGGCGTGGCGGCAAGGCTGGCGAGTGCGCTCGCGCGTGCCAGTGCTGCTTGCGCCGGGCTGTCGACCAGAGCCTGCTGCTCCGCGGCACTGCCGCCGGGCAGGTGCTGCTGGGCGCCGCGCGCATTGCGGCCCAGCCATTCGCGCACTTTCCCGGCGGCCCAGTCAGGCTTGCGTTCGGTGTGGCAGGCGGTGCAGGCGTCGGGCGTGCCATGGCTGACGGCAAGATCGGGGCGCGGCACACGCAGGCTGTGGTCGTGACGCGCATCGACACCCATGTAGACGCGTGTCGGCATGTGGCAGGCAGTGCATTGGCTGCCGCTGCTGTCGGTGGCGTGTCGATGATGCACCGGCGTATCGAAGCGAGCTGGCTCATGGCACTGGGCGCAAACGGCATTGCCTGGCACACGCAGGCTGCCGCTGTGGGGTTCGTGGCAGTCGCTGCAGGTCACGCCACGCTGGTACATACGGCTTTGTACGAAGGAACCCCAGGTGAATACCTCGCCGTGTTGCTGACCGTCGGGGAAATAACCGGGCGCCACGAGCTGGCTGGGCCGGTAGTAGTCGAGCCAGGGTTTGCCAGCACTGTAGCCGTCGGCAATGCCCGTGCGCAGGGCATGACAGGGGGCGCAGACCTCGATCTCGGCGCTCAGCGGCTTGGGCGCGGCCGGCTGGCGCGTGCCGTTCAGATACGCGTCGAGCCAGCCGCGCTTGGGTCGTTCGCTGAAATCGGTGGCGAGCCCGCGCCGCGCGGCACCTTTACCGGTCGCTGTGCGCGTGTCCTCCGGCTGCTCGGCCCAAGTGACATGCTCGGCACCGGGACCGTGGCAGGCTTCGCAGGCGACATTGATTTCGCTCCACGTCGTGTCGTAGCGATCGCGTTTGGCATCGTAGTTTTTGCGTAGCGCCGTCGAGTGACAGTCGGCGCACATGTAGTTCCAGTTCTGTTGCCGGCGCGTCCAGTGCAGCTCGTCGCGATGGTCAATCTTTTCGTCCGGATAGAGGTGGTACCAGCGTTGGCCACCCTGCACCCGCGGGCGCGCGTCCCAGGCAATCGAGAGTGCCTGCAGGCGTCCGCCGGGCAACTCGATCAGGTATTGCTGCAAGGGCGCAATGCCGAAGGTGTAGCGGATTTCGTAGTCGTGCAGCTTGCCGTCGGGTCCATCGGTTTTAACGTAGTAGCGGCCGTCGCGACGGAAAAAGCGGCTGGTGACGCCGGCATACGTGAACGTGGCGTCGGCGAAGTCGCCGAGCACACTGTCCTCGCCGGCGTGCTGCATCGCGTGGGCATGCTGCGAAGTACGCCAGGCCTTCCCTTGCTCGATATGGCAAGCGCTACAGCGCTCTGCGCCAACAAAGCCGGGGACGGCGCGCGCTTCCGCCTGGACTGGACTGACAACACCGCCGAGGAGCGCGATGACCCACAGCAAGAAAACCCATGCGTGCAACGTGTGCTCCTGATGATGTTGAAGGACGAGATTGTGCTACGTCTGCGTAACGCCCCAATGGTTGCCCGCTCAGCCGCGCTTCAGCGCGGCGGAAACACTTGAGCCCAATCGCGCGCCATGTCGACAACGCGCCAGCCGCCGGCGCTGGCCGCATCCAGTCCCTTGTCGAGTCGGCCGATGTGCGAAGTGCGGTCGTAAGCGAATTCACGCGCGGCATCGGTGTGATGCACCAGGCCGGCGAAGCGTGCGCCCTTGCCCTGCATCGTCCAGCGCAGCATTGCCAGGTCGCCGTCGGAATTGCCGAACGCCAAGATCGGGCGGCGACCCAGCGCCTGAGCAATTCCGAGCACTTTGTTTTCCTTGTCATTCAGCCACTCGAAGCCGTTGCGTACCAGCTTGCCGTCTTCGTCCAGCGCCAGCCTGAGCCGTGAGCCGATGACGCGTTCGGGCGGCACGCCATACACGCGCTCGGCGAAGGCACGCATGAATTCCACATCGCCGCCGGAGACAATCCAGGTCTGGAATCCGTTGGCGCGCAGGTAGGCCAGCAGTTCCAGCATGGGCTGATAGACCATGCCGGTGTAGGCGATGTCGCGCCCGGGATGGCGCGCCTGTGCCAGCCAGGATTTAACCTCAGCACGGAAACTGTCGATGTCGCCGGCATGGGTGGCGACCACAACCTCGATCAAGCCCCTCTCGCCCTCCTGCAGCGCGCCTTTCATGTCGCCATCGAGCACTGCCTTGAACACCGGCTTATCGCGCCATTCCGGGTGCGCCGGCGCGAGCGCGCGCAGGCGATCGAAGGCAAACAACACCTGAAAGTACATCGGCTGCTCGGCCCATAGCGTGCCGTCATTGTCGAACACGGCGATGCGCTCCGGCAGCGGTACATGCTCAACGTGGCGTGGGTCGGTCACGCGGGTGACGAAGTCGACGATGGCCTGCTTGTTCGCACCGGCGCGCCAAGAAGGAAGCGGGTCGGCAGCGAAGGCTGGGTTGGACAGCGCGCACAGCAAGGCAAGCAGGACGAACGCGTGTCGCACGCAGGCGTTACGAATGTAATTCATTGGGGGTCTCCTAAAGTCGGTGCTGGCGCGGCGGCGCCGGAGGCCAGCGCTGGGGTAGGCGGGTAGGCGGGTAGGCGGGACGTCAGTATCGCAAGAATGATGGCATGAGCTTCGACGACATCTCAACGTAGTTACAAGGGGGAATCAGCGTGGGTTCAGCGGCATCAACGCAGTCGCGTGCATCCGCTGCGTTCGCCGGGCGCGCAAGTAATGGCGACGCGCTACTGGCAGCAA
>CAZFSH010000273.1:99-3859 GCA_964521935.1 uncultured Propionivibrio sp. | reverse complement strand
CGCACTGCGCGAAAAAAGAACGTTGATCTCGAAGAGATCTTGCTCTCGGAATTTAATGTTAAACCTACAGCAATTGGCGCTGCATTGTCCAAATTTTTTGGCGTGCCGTACGAGCCTTTCAAAGCAGACCGACTCAAACCTCTGGAACTGCTAACCAATTTGCGGCGGAACTATCTTGAGTCAAACCAATGGGCACCAGTGGAAGAAACTTCTGAAGGTGTGTTGATTGTTTGTCTCGACCCGGAGCAAGTCAAAGGTTCACGCATCGTTAATAACGTTTATCCGAAAAAGCGATTGAACTATCGCATTACGACGATACGTGAGTTTAAGCAGACCCTTGATCTCTTGTTTGGTAGTAGTAGCGCCAGCGGTAACGCCGCGTTTTCTGACGACACCGATGTCGGTGATTTGCTCTCTTCCCTCGACGAAGGTGATACCGAAGCCGATAGCAGTGGCGACGATGTATCTGCTGCCTCGGATAATGAACTGGTCAAACTGGTCAACAAGATCATTATTGATGCTTACCAGATGGGCGCCTCCGATATTCACATTGAGCCTGGTTTGGGTAAAGACAAGGTGCTGATCCGCTTGCGTAAAGATGGCTCCTTACAACGCTATATTGAAGTTCCCGCGAGCTACCGCAATGCGATGGTCGCACGCCTGAAAATTATGTGTGATCTGGATATTGCCGAGCGACGCAAGCCGCAAGATGGCAAGATCAAGTTCAAGAAATTCGGCCCGTTGGACATTGAATTGCGTGTGGCGACCTTGCCCACGACGGGTGGGGTCGAAGATGTAGTGATGCGGATTCTTGCGGCCGGCGAGCCGATTCCGCTGGATAAGTTGGGTGTGCTGCCGCGTAATCTGGAGAAGCTCAAGCAGGCGATCTCCAAACCCTATGGTTTGTTCTTTGTCTGCGGTCCGACGGGCTCGGGAAAAACCACGACGCTGCACTCGGTGCTCAAATATCTGAATACCGAAGATACAAAAATCTGGACGGCGGAAGATCCGGTCGAAATTACCCAGAAGGGTTTGCGCCAGTGTCAGGTAAACAAAAAAGTGATCGACTTCCCCACGATCATGAAAGCCTTTTTGCGTGCCGACCCAGACATCATCATGGTGGGTGAAATGCGTGATGCCGAGACGACTGGCATTGGTATTGAAGCCTCGCTGACCGGTCACTTGGTGTTTGCAACCTTGCACACGAATAGCGCGCCGGAGTCGATCATTCGCTTGCTCGACATGGGCATGGACCCCTTCAACTTCTCCGATGCCTTGCTCGGTATTCTGGCGCAGCGTTTGGCCAAGCGGCTGTGCAAGTGCAAGGAAGAGTATTTTCCTGATGAAGAGGAAATTCGTCTTTTCATGAAAGAGTATTGCAGCGAGTTGGTGAACACCGAAACATTCAAAGCCAATCAAGAAAAGGCTTTCGCCGATACCCGTGCGCGCTTACTGGCTGACTATGGCCGCGATGGCAAGTTTGTCTTTTACCGGGCCAAAGGCTGCGATGCCTGTGGTGGTAGTGGCTATAAAGGTCGCTGTGGCTTGCATGAATTGATGATTGGTACCGAACCAACTAAAAAACTTATTCAAGATCATGCTCGTGTGGTTCAGTTGGTTGCGCAGGCACTCGAAGACGGCATGCTGACGCTAAAAATGGATGGTTTGGAAAAATCCCTTCAAGGCGTTACCGACTTGAAGCAGGTACGCGCAGTTTGCATCAAGTAACTAACTTGTCATGAACATGGAAGATCCTTCATTCGACCTATTCCGGCGTCTTGATCAACTCAATGAGATCGGCGCGTCGCTTTCGCAAGAGCGTGATATCACGCGGCTACTTGAACGAATTTTGTTGGCGGCCAAGACGATTACGCGCGCTGACGGCGGTACGTTGTACCGTGTTACTGATGACGGCTCCAGCTTGCGCTTTGAAATCATTCGCACGGACTCGCTGGATATTGCCATGGGCGGCACGTCTGGTGTGGAGATCAGTTTTCCGAATATCCCGCTAAAAACGGCTGATGGGCGACATAACGACGCCATGGTTGCGGCCTATGCCGCTATTCACGGAGAAACCGTAAACATCGCTGATGCTTATACGGCAGAAGGTTTTGACTTCACTGGCACGCGCAGCTTTGACGAACGTACCGGCTACCGCTCGCAGAGTTTTCTGACGGTACCGATGACCAACCACGAAGGCGAAATCATCGGCGTGTTGCAGTTGATTAATGCCTTGGAGAACAATAGCGCACCACAAGTCAAAGCTTTTTCGCTGGCCGATCAGAGCCTGGTTGAGTCTTTGGCCTCGCAAGCCGCGATTGCGCTGACCAATCGCTTGTTGATTACGCAGTTGGAGCAGTTGTTTGAGGCATTCATCAATTTGATCAACCTCGCGATTGATGAAAAATCGCCCTACACCGGCGGCCATTGCCAACGTGTGCCAGCCTTGACCATGATGATTGCCGACGCCGTGAGCGCGGCCAGTGACGGCCCGCTGGCCGACTTCCGCATGACCGAGCGTGACCGCTATGAATTGAAGATAGCCGGATTGCTGCACGACTGTGGCAAGGTGACGACGCCGGTGCACATTGTCGATAAGGCTACCAAACTTCAGACCATCCACGACCGAATTGATCTCGTCGATACGCGCTTTGAAGTTTTGAAACGCGACGCCGAAATTGCGGCACTGCGAAAGCAACTCGCTTTGCGGCCGCGCGTGGATATGGAGGCGGATGCCCGTATCTGGCAAGAGTGCGTGGAAGAAATTCGTGGTATTGAAGATGACCGGGCCTTTTTACGTAAAGCCAATATCGGCAGCGAAGCCATGTCGCCAGCTGATCAGCAGCGTGTACGTGACATTGGTGACGAGCGTCGCTGGCGTAGTCCTGATGGCGTGATGTCAGCGTTTTTAACTGCCAATGAACAGGAAAACCTCACTATTCGTGCCGGCACACTCACCCAAGCCGAGCGTGACGTGATTAATCATCATATCGTGGCCACCATCAAAATGCTGGAAAAGCTGCCGTGGCCCAAACACTTGCGCAATGTGCCGGAATACGCCGGGGGGCACCATGAGCGCATGGACGGCAAAGGCTATCCCAAAGGCCTCACCCGAGAACAAATGCCAGTGCAAGCCCGCATCATGGGCATTGCTGATATTTTTGAAGCGCTGACGGCGCGTGATCGCCCCTATAAAGAGGGCATGAAGCTTTCAAAGGCCATGGAAATCATGGCGAACTTCAAGAAGAACGGCCATATCGACCCCGATATTTTTGATCTCTTCGCTCAGCATGAAGTGTTTCGGCGCTACGCTGAAACCTACCTAGACGCCGCGCAGATTGATGCGGTAGATATTTCGCAGCTGGGCTGAGTAGCGCCGCCTCGCAAAACTCAGTCGCTGTGACACGGCATTAGGTCTTTTAAGCGACAGTTTTATGTCGGAGGTGACCAAATACGTCACTTTTGCTCGGCGGGATAAGAATAAAACACTGGTTTTGCGCCGTTTGCAGAGGTGGCTTGCGTTTTGCTATAGTCATTACAGCGACGCCCGTCGCGTCTTTGAAAAGGAGATGTACATGACCAAGCTGCAAAAGGGTTTTACCCTCATCGAACTGATGATCGTCGTTGCGATCATCGGCATTCTGGCTGCTATCGCTATTCCTCAGTTCAGCGAGTACACGAAAAAGGGTAATGATAAGGCTGCTCAGTCTGATGCCAAAAACATCCTGACTCAGTCTATTGCCAATTCGACCAACTAATA
>CAZFSH010000273.1:0-89 GCA_964521935.1 uncultured Propionivibrio sp. | reverse complement strand
ATCCCTCAGTTCAGCGAGTACACGAAGAAGGCTGAGAACAAAGCGGCGCAAGCTGATGCCAAAAACGTGCTGACGCAAGCTATTGCGTC
>CAZFSH010000272.1:0-3935 GCA_964521935.1 uncultured Propionivibrio sp. | reverse complement strand
ACCTGGGCGGATGAATAGATCTGATGGAACTGCCAGACCGGGCACTTTTCCGGATCGCCGGGGTCTGTGCGCCGCACGCGCTGCTGGTCGGTCTGCATGGTGCGAATTTTTTTGGTGATGATCTCCGGGTCTTCACGCAAGGCAATCGTGTTGCCGTAGGACTTGGACATTTTCTGACCGTCCAAGCCAGGCATGCGCGAGGCTTCAGTGAGCAAGGCGCCGGGCTCAACCAGAATCATCTTGCCGCCACCTTCGAGAAAGCCAAACAGACGCTCGCGGTCACCATGCGACAAGTTTTGCGTGTCGTTAAGCAGCGCGTGCGCCTGCTCTAGCGCCGCTTCCTCACCTTTTTCCTGAAAGCGGGTGCGCAACTCCTCATACAACTTGGCGCGCTTGCTCCCCAACTTCTTGATCGACTCGCGCGCTTTTTCTTCATACCCCTGCTCTTTGCCATACAGGTGATTGAAGCGGCGGGCGATTTCACGGGTAAATTCGATGTGCGGAACTTGATCCTCACCCACCGGCACCTTGTCGGCACGGTAGATCAGGATGTCTGCGGCCTGCAACAGCGGGTAACCCAGGAAACCATAGGTCGTCAGATCCTTGTGGGTCAGCTTTTCCTGCTGATCTTTGTAGGTCGGCACGCGCTCCAGCCAGCCGAGCGGTGTCGTCATCGACAGCAGCAGGTGCAATTCGGCATGCTCCGGCACTTTCGACTGAATGAAGATCGTGGCTTGGGTAGGGTCAACGCCGGCGGCGAGCCAGTCGATCACCATGTCACGCGTATTGTCCGCAATGGTGCCCGGCTCGTCATAAGCCGTGGTTAGGGCGTGCCAGTCCGCGACGAAAAACAGGCAGGGAAACTCATGCTGGAGCTTGATCCAGTTGGCCAACACGCCATGGTAGTGACCCAAGTGTAGGCGCCCCGTAGGACGCATGCCGGAAAGAACTTTTTCAGCGTACATAGTGCAATCTAAAAACCAAAAATCGAACGCAAGACTGTAAAAAACAGACCAAGCATGGGGCGCAGGATGTTATCCAAGACGCCAAGAAAAAGTAGCAGAAAGAGTATCGGCATCCCGAAACGCTCCAGCTGGGCAAATTGGTAAGCCGCGCGATTGGGTAGCAGACTCACAGCAATCCGACCGCCATCGAGCGGTGGAATCGGCAGCAGATTCAACAACATCAACACGCCATTGATAGACATTCCAGCGCGCGCCATCTCCAGCATGGCTTGGCTATAGGAACTTTCTGGTGAGCTCAAAACCACGCGCAACAGCAAGGCCCAACCCAGTGCCATAACTAAGTTAGCCGCAGGCCCCGCTGCGGCAACCCAGAGCATGTCACGTTTAGGCTGACGCAGTCGCCCGAAATTCACCGGTACCGGTTTGGCCCAGCCAAACAGCATGCCTCCTGACGACAGCAACAAAATAATGGTTGGCACCAGGATCGTGCCCATCAAGTCAATATGCTTGATGGGATTGAGCGTGATGCGCCCCAGTTGCCAGGCAGTCGGATCACCGAAATGGCGAGCGGCGTAACCGTGGGCCGCTTCGTGCAGCGTAATGGCGAAAATGATCGGGATGGCCGATATCGCCAGCGTTTGTATGGCATTCATGGAATGGCGATTCTAGCTGGCCTACAGCCCGAAGGGAGCCAGCGGCCCCTTGCCGGTGCGAACCAACTCCGGTGCGCCTTCCGCCAAATTGATGATTGTGGTCATCTCCTGACCGCATGGCCCGGCTTCAATAATCAGGTCAAGCTGCTTTTCCAACTGCTCGCGAATATCGTCCGGATCACTGAGCGGCTCATTCTCGTCCGGCAAAATGAGCGTGGAGGTAAGCAAGGGTTCGTCCAGTGCCTCCAGCAGGGCCAGAACTACCGGATGGTCGGGGACGCGCAGGCCAATAGTTTTGCGTTTTGGATGCAATACACGGCGCGGCAGCTCTTTGGTGCCTTCCAGAATGAAGGTATAGCTGCCGGGGGTCGCACTTTTAAGCAAGCGGTATTGAACGTTATCAACCCGGGCAAACTTGGCAATCTCCGAGAGGTCACGACACATCAGCGTAAATAAATGTCGCTCATCGACACCACGAATACGGCGGATTCGATCCAGCAACGGGGCGTGCCCCGCGACGCCGACGAGCGAATAGGCGGCATCGGTCGGCACAGCGGCCAAGCCGCCGCTACGTAAAATTTCCACCGCCTGTTTGATCAAGCGCGGTTGGGGTTGTTCCGGATGGAGCGAAAAATATTGTGACATATCGGTTAAACCTTACAGCCAGCGCGCCCATACCGGCGTCAAATCGTCCGCCAAGGCAGGCAGCTTGCCCAGGTCTATCCAGCTTTCGCCAGGGCCATGAAAATCAGAACCGCGTGAGGCCACGAAACCAAAGCGCCGCGCTACCCGGCCAAACTCCAGCGCATCGTCCGCGTTTTGCGAACCGGAAAGTACCTCAATGCCCTCGCCGCCCAACTCTTTGAACTCGGCAAACAGTTGCTCACGCTCTTTCTTACTCAGACGATAACGTGCCGGATGCGCAACCACAGCCGTGCCACCGGCACCGACTATCCAATTCACCGCATCAGCCAAGCTGGCCCACGAATGCTCAACGTAGCCCGGTTTACCTTTGGCCAGCCAATGATCAAAGACGTACTTGACCTCTTTGGCAAAGCCTTTCTCAACGATATAACGAGCGAAATGCGAACGGCTGATCAAGGCCGGATTGCCCACATATTTAAGTGCGCCAGCATAGGCGTCATGAATACCGACCTTATCCAGCTCGGCCGCCATACGTGCTGCACGGGAATCACGGCCACTACGAATTTGCTCGAGTCCAGCCAGTAACTGGGCATTGTGTGGATCAACGCCCAAGCCAACAATGTGCACCGTTTGATCATCGCCCCAGCTGATCGATACCTCGACGCCGTCGATAAAACGCAGCCCGAGTTCGGTGGCCGTCGCCCTTGCCTCGGCCAAACCGCCGGTTTCGTCGTGATCAGTCAAGGCCAGCATCTCGACACCATTGGCATGCGCACGTCGCACCACCTCAGCCGGGGGCAGCAGGCCGTCGGAGACCGTCGAATGGCAGTGCAGGTCAGCGTTCAGAGGTGTATCGGGCATCGCATTAAGCGCCATGATGGGGTGGCACCTTGGTAAAGGGGATAAATTCTTCGATCAACTGGGCCAGTTTTTCTGGCTGATCATGATGAATATTGTGACCGCAATCATCAAGAAAAATTTCACGTAATTTCGGATATGCCGCAAGACGCTCACGAAACTCCGGCGAATCGATCGGATAGAACTGCTTGAAAAAGTATGACTGGTTCCCCGCCACAAACAATACCTCTGCGGTGACCCGGCGCCAACAGGCCAACGCCTCTTCCACGCGATACAGAATCGGGTTGGTCAAGCGATGATAGGGATCAAAGTTAAGCTGAACACTATTGCCATCGGGCGCATCAACGCAGTAATGCTCGGCGAGCCACAGTGCTTTTTCGATGGTGAGCCGTGGATTTTCTTTGCGCAAACGGTCGACAAACGCCGTGCGGTCGGCATAAGGCCGGAACCCCGGTGCATCACCACGCAATTGCCCTAACCATTGCGCATAACGCCCCGGTGCCTCATCAGGCTCATGCTTGGGCAGGCCAGTCCCTTCCATATTGACGAAGCGAACAACGCGTTCAGGGCGAATACCGGCATACAAGCCGGCGATATTTCCACCCATGCTGTGCCCAACCAGATTCACGGGTGCATCCGGCGAAAAATGCGCCAATAAAGCGTCTAGATCAGCCAAGTACTCGGGAAACCAATAGGGGCTGCGATTGGATTCGGACAGACCAAACCCACGCCAGTCCGTCGCAATCAGTCGCCAGTTTTGTTGCAAAGCGTCGGCCACAAACTGCCACGACGCGGACACATCACTCCAGCCATA
>CAZFSH010000271.1:0-3938 GCA_964521935.1 uncultured Propionivibrio sp. | reverse complement strand
CTATCAGGAAGACTGGCTGATAGTTGATGCACTCAATGTCGCCAAGGACATCGACCACATCGAGTTTTTGTGTGACCCGCGGCGGCCGGTGCCGCACATGCCCGCGCCGGGCGGACGGCAGCGCTGGGAATTCATGATGCATCCGCATGAAACGCGCGAGGAGATGCTGCGCGAAGAAACCGTGAAGGCCCTGCTCAAGCCCTGGGCAGACATTCAAGAGGTGAGCGTTGAGCGCACGGCGGTCTATCGTTTCCACGCGCGTACCGTCAGCCAGTTCCGCTGCGGCCGTACCTTGCTCATCGGCGATGCGGCGCACGTCACGCCGCCCTTCATTGGACAGGGTCTGGTCGCGGGCTTGCGCGACGCCGCCAATCTGGCCTGGAAGCTGGCCTGGGTAGTGCAGGGGCGGGCGAATGCACGGATTCTCGATAGCTACCACAGCGAGCGCCAGCCACATGCCCGCGCCATGATCCGGCTGGCGCAGTGGATGGGCAAGCTGATCATGCCGCGCAGCAGCCTGGCGGCGTTCATCGCGCACGGTATCGCGCGCCTGATGACCTTGACGCCGGTTCTTCGTCAGTTGATTGTCGACGTCAAGATCAAACCCAAAAACCGCTTTGCCCGCGGCCTGTTTGTACCGCGCCGTGGCGGTAGCCGGTTTGAGCATGGCAATCATCTGGTGCAGGGCCGATTGAGCAATGCCGCTGGCGATGTGGTGCGCAGCGACGATGCGCTGGGCCAGCGGTTGCAACTCGTAGGCATTGGCGTCGATCCGCTGGCGACACTCTCGGTGGTGCAGCGCGAGGCGTGGAAGATGCTTGGCGGCGAATCCATCACCATTCACGCTGCAACAGTGCAGCCCAATGATGCCAACTCCTGGTGTGACGTCGACGGGGTATTCGCTGCGGAAAAATTGCCTGGCGGCTGGGTGATTGCGGTGCGTCCGGACAAGGTGGTGATGGCCGATGGTGCACCAGGCACTGCCGGGCAAATCGTCGAAGCCGTTGTCGCCTTGCTGCGCTGATTTGCGGCCATAGTAGGTTCCAAGGTCAATCCAGCGGGCGCCTTTAATTTCCTAATGCCGAAAATTAGTTTGGCGCATCGATTGAGCGTAAAAGTCAGTTGCTGTGGGACGGCGCACTGGACAGGGTAGGTCGGCTTCTGGTCGCTAACCGCAAAAAGACGATTAGCTCTCGATCGATTGCAACAGATAAGCTAGCGGATTTCGGTCCGAAGCAAAGTCTTAGTCATTCTTCAACGGCCACTCCGCACTGCGGCAGGTGTTTTTCCAAACCAGCGATGGCATGCGCGACTGAGCGATCTCTGCTCGCTATAGCCAAGAAGATTCGCCACCTCGGAAAGTGATAGTGCTGGCTGGCGGAGGTACTCACGCGCCTGCCGTTGTCGCACCCGGTCAAGGATATCGGCGAACTGAACTTTTTGTCCATCGAGCCGCCGCTGCAATGTGCGCGCATGCATCCCCAACTGGCGGGCTACCTGAGGCAAACAACAGTCGCCATTTGCGAGTTGGCGAGCCACCAGCTCTTCTATCTGGCAGGCCAGATCAAGCGGGTTTCGGCGGATCAAATGGGTCACGTAGCGCTCGGCTGAGGCACGAATCTGTGGGTTCTCGCCATTGATTGGAAGATTGAGCACCGACTTCGCAAAACGTACCCCGTGACCAGTTTGCAGACAGCTCACGGGGCACCCAAAAAATTTGCGGTAGCGCAATGCCGACATGCCCGGCTTATGCGCAAGCGTCACCTGCCAGTCTGTTCCCGATTCGCCACTCAGCATGCGCAAGGCCTGCACGGCAAACAGACAGCACATCTCCACAGTCTGCCGTTGCATTTCCCCGGCCTCGGCAGGTAACTCATAGCGCAAACACACCTCATCCTCATTGCTCCCTTGCTCAAGTCGTAGTGAGGTTCGCGCAACGTGATAGGGGAGGTTGCGGGCCATCGACGTCAAGGCATTAGCCACTGTGTCCGCCCGGCTGGCCACCAGCGCAATCGGCCCCAGCACCGAGAAATCCTGACGTTGGGCCAATAACAGGCCAAAGTCTGGTGCCCCAAGTGCTTGCGCGGCGTTTTCAAGCAACGCGACAGCGGCGGGCATGCTGATGGCGGATTCCGCCTGCACCAGCAGGCCCGCGTTCATCCCTACTGCGGAGAGCAAGTCGTCGGCATTGCCGTCAAGATCCCTGACCAAATCAACAAAGCCAGTCAGGGCGCGAGCGCGCACAAGTAAGGGGGGATTTGATGTCATCGGTGAATGCTAAGGTCAATGTCGCAATAAGTCCACGTATTGTCATTCATTGTCCTAGGCGAAAGAGGAACGACGGGCCACAATTCACGCCATCACATCAATCATTGCGGAGGCCCACCATGAAGGCGTCGAAAACTATTGTTATCACTGGCGCATCGTCAGGTATCGGCCGTGCACTGGCCTTGGAAATGGCAAGGCATGGTCACTCATTGGGCCTGACTGCGCGGCGTTTGCCACTGCTAGAACAATTGCGGGAAGAAATTCACAGCACGATCAGTAAGGCCGTGAAGGTTGAACTGGCGGTACTGGATGTTTGTCAAACTGAAACCGTATCACCGGTTTTGCAGGAGCTATTCACGCGATTCGACCAGGTTGATACCGTCGTGGTTAATGCGGGCGTGAACGACGTCACCAATATTGGACAGGGCGATTTGGCGAAAGAGTTGGCGCTGATTGACACGAACTTGTCAGGTGCCATCGCCACGGTGAATGCCGCAACCGCTTATTTCCTGACGCGTGGCAAAGGGCATGTAGTCGGCATTTCCTCGCTGGCGTCACTGCAGCCATTTGCCCAACAGGCCGCCTATAGTGCCAGCAAGGCCGGCTTCTCGATGTACCTCAAGGCGGCGCGGATCGAATTACGGAAGAAGGGAGTTGTCGTGACCGACATCCTGCCTGGGTACATTGCTACGGATATTGTCGATGGCCTGGACATCAGCAAGCTGCCATTCGCCATTCCGGTATCGCAAGCCGCCCGTGAAATGGCGCGACTCATTGACCGGCAAGTGCAGTCGGGCGTCGTTCCTGCGTTTCCGTGGAAACTTTTGCGACCATTCATAGGGCATTTACCCGAGCGATTTGCCCATTACTGAGGACCCCAGATATGACCAGCCCACTTTTACTCGCGTATCAGGACGGCGTGATGATCCTGAGCATCAATGACGCGCCATGGAACCGAATGAGCTTTGCTTACATGGATGCGCTGGAACAAGCCGTCGAAGAGGCAGCGTCCAATCCCGCCGTTCGTGCACTCGTCTTTACTGCAGAAGGAAGCGCCAATTTTTCGGTTGGTATGGATCTCAAGCAAATGGCCAGCGAAGGTCTCGCGCGTGGTGGGTGGGATGCTGTTCTCGATCAGCGACGGCGTGTGCTGGCTCGGATTGAGTCGATGGACAAGCCCTCGGTAGCAACGCTGTTTGGCTATTGTCTTGGGGGAGGCCTGGAGCTTCCGCTGGCCTGCCATTTTCGTCTTGCGGCGGATACTGGTGCTCAGATCGGCTTACCGGAAATGGATTTGGGAACCATGCCTGCCTGGGGCGGAACGGTGCGTCTTACTCGCTGCATTGGCCGTGATCGTGCACTGGATATGGTGCTGCGCGCGCGGAAGATTGATGGGCACGAGGCATTGCGCATCGGTTTGGTCCAGTCAGTTCATCCTATCGCTGAACTCAAGGCCGCGGCGTTGGCGCTGGCGCAAGAACTGGCAGAAAAACCACCGCTCGCTGTCGCTGGGGTTTTGCGTTGTATTGTGGGTGCGGGTGAATCGTCTTTGGATAAAGCGCTGGATGTCGAGCGCCGTGAATTCTTGCGCTGTGCGTCAAGCAATGATCAAGCAGAGGGAATGCGCGCGTTTGCCGAGAAACGAAAGCCGCTTTTCACGGGCTCCTGAT
>CAZFSH010000270.1:0-3991 GCA_964521935.1 uncultured Propionivibrio sp. | reverse complement strand
AGCACGACGATATGATCGGCCGCGCGGATGGTGGAGAGTCGATGCGCAATCGCCACGATGGTGACGCTCCCGCGCAAGGCGTCGAGCGCGTGTTGTACGCGCTGTTCGGTTTCGCTATCGATATGCGCCGTGGCTTCGTCGAGCAGCAAGATACGCGGCTTGCCGGCCAAGGCGCGGGCGATCGCCACCAGCTGCTTTTGCCCGGTGGACAAGCGGGCGCCGCCTTCACCCAGCTTGGTGTCGTAGCCATGCTCCAGAGAGTCGATGAAGTCGTCACAGCGCGCGGCGCGCGCTGCCGCGACGATGTCGGCATCGGGCAAATCACGGCCCATGGCAATGTTTTCGCGCACCGTCGCGGCGAGCAAAAACGGGTCTTGCGGGACAAGGCCGACGCTGGCGCGAAATGCGTCGTCGCCCAGCTGTTCGAGCGGAATATCGTCGAGCGTGATGCGCCCGCACTGGGCGCGATAAAAACGCAGCAGCAGCGCCAGCAAGGTCGACTTGCCGCTGCCGGTATGGCCGACGATGCCGTAAAAAGTGCCAGCCGGAATGCTCAGGCTGACATCGTGCAGCACCGGTGTTTCGGCGCGATAGCCAAATGACACCGCGCTCAGTGCAATCGCCCCGCGTGTCACGTGCTGCATGTTCTGCACGGCATCCCCCGGTGATTCCATGAGCAGGGCATTGACGCGTGAGGTGGCGATGATGGCTTGCTGCAATTGGCCGAACTGCAAGGTGATCTGGATCAGCGGCTCGACCACGCGGCCTATGTAGCTGATAAAGGCATAGAGAATGCCCACCTCCATGCCGTCCAGCGGACGCTGGCCAAATTGCTCAATGACGATGGCGAGCAACACGACATTGACCAGATCCAGCATGGGGCGCAGCAGCCAGGCATTGGCGCGCAATTCGGCACGGCGGGCTTCGTAGTGTTCGCTGTTGGTGTGGGCGAAGCGTTGGGCAAAACGCTGCTCGGCATTGCTCGCCTGCAACACCGCCATGCCGGCAATCGACTCGGCCATTTGTGCATTGATGTCGCTGCGCATTTGCCGCGCGCGCGCCACGGCCGGGGCGCTCCAGCGCTGATAAAACCAGACAATCATCACCACGGCGGGCACGAGCAGCGCGACCAGCAGCATCAACCGCCAGTCCAGCCAGGCCATGGCGATGAAGGCGCCGACTACGACGATGCTGCTGTTGAGCATGACGAACAGCACCTGAACGTAGAGCTGCTTGACCTGCTCGGTGTCATTGGTCACACGGCTGACCAGTTGGCCGGTGATCGCCTGATCGAAAAAAGCCATCGGCAAACGCAGTACATGCGCAAACACTTCTTCGCGCAGTCGGCGTACGGAGCGCATGGCAATGCCCGCCAGACGAATGAGTTGCTGATAGCGCAGCAGGCTCGCCGCCACGCCGCTGAGCAGCACGCCGCCGATGAGCAGACTCATGGCTACGAGATCCACCTGGCGTGGCACCAGATACATGTCAATGAACTGCTTGCCCAGCAAGGGGCCGAGACTTTCGAGCAAGGCTGCGATCACCAGCCAGAATGCACCGTACCACAGCGACTGACTTTCCGAGGCGGCCGCGCGTCGCAGCACGGCGATGGCGGCACTGGGGCGCTCCGGCAAGACCTCATTGCGCGAGGGTTCCGTCATGCGGCGCTCAACTCCGCTTCGAGTTGCTGATAGTGCCATTGCGCGGCATACCAGCCATCGCACGCGATCAGCTCGGCATGAGTGCCACGTTCGCTGATGCGCCCATGATCCAGCACCAGAATCTCGTCGGCTTCCATCACCGCAGAGAGGCGGTGGCTGACCACGATCATGCCGCCGCTCTGTGTGTTTTCCTGGCTGTATTTACGTTGTTGGCGGCGCCGTTCGCGCAAGTGCTGCAGGATGTCGCTTTCCGTTTGCGTATCGACCGCCGAGAGTGCGTCGTCGAGCAAGAGCAGGGGGGCTTCGGCGAGCAAGGCGCGGGCGATGGCCACGCGTTGGCGCTGGCCGCCGGAGAGCGTGACGCCGCGTTCACCCACTGGCGTATCGTAGCCCTTGGGAAAGCGCAGGATGTCGCTGTGAATGGCGGCTAGCCGCGCCGCTTCTTCGATCTCGGCAAGGCTGGCATCCGGTTTGCCCAAGGCAATGTTTTCCGCGATGCTGGCTGAGAACAGGAAGGGTTCCTGCGGCACCCAACTCAGTGCGGCGTGCAGGGTGTCGAGACGGTAGTCGGCCAGCGGAATGCCGTTCCAGCGAACCTGCCCGGCGCTGTATTCGTAGTGGCGCAGGATCACGCGCAGGATGCTCGACTTGCCCGCACCGGTAGCACCGACGAGGCCAAGCGTACCACCGGCCGGCAGACTGAAGCTGATGTCGCTGAGCGCCTGATTGGTGTGGCCGGGGTAGTGAAAGCTCACGTGATCAAACGTCAGCGCGCCGCTGTCGAGGGTGCCGATGGTGTCGAGGGTGTCGATCTGACCGTTATCGTCGATGGCCAGTGGCGTGTTGAGCACGGGCTCCAGCCGCGCCCAGGCAGCACGGCCGCGCTCCATGAGCGAGAGCACCCAGCCGGCGGCGAACATTGGCCAGATCAGCTGAATGAGGTACATGCTGAAGGCGGTCAGGGCGCCGACGCTAAGCGCGTTCTGCCAGACCATGTAGCCGCCCATGGCGAGAATGAGTGCGCTGGCAAAGGCCAGTGTCAGGCCAACAGCCGGTTCGTAGGCGGCTTCCCAACGTTGCGCACTCAGGCTGGCCGCCGCGGCGTGCTCGGCAAGGTCGGCAAAGTCCTTGGCCGAGCGTTGCTCCAGGCCCAGAGCGCGCACCGTACGCACGCCGGATAGCGACTCTTGGGTGAAGTCGTTCAGGGCCGAGAAGCGTTCGAGCGAGTCGTGCGCGGCCAGATGCAGCTGGTCAGAAATGCGCCAGAAGGCAAAGGCCATGAACGGGAAGGGGGCCAGCGCCACGAGGGCGAGTTGTAGGTCAATGGCCAAGGCCATCATCGCCACCACGAGCACCAAGGTCAGGGTGCCGTCAAAGCCCGCGAGCAGCGCTTCGCCGGCGGCCAGCTCAACGGCGTCGACGTCATTGGTGGCCAGCGCCATGAGGTCGCCGGTGCGCTGCTGCTGAAAAAACGCCGGGCCTTGTGCGCACAGGCGTTGATAGAGGCTGATGCGTAATTCGCGGCCCAGGCGGTAACTGGCGGCGTAAAGCTGCAAGCGCCAGGCCACGCGCAGGCCATAAATGGCGATGCCGGCCAGGAGTAATTGGCCCAGTGGGAGCAACAACCAGTCTTCGGGTAGCTTGCTTGCTGTTTGGCCCGTTGTCAGGCGGGCAGCCAGCGTGTCCACCATGCCGCCGATATGGCGCGGAATCCACACTGTCAGCCCGGCGATGCTGGCCAGCATGATGGCCGAGAGGCCATAGGGTAGGCGGTTGCGCCAGGCAAAGCCGGCAACCAGACGGCCGAGCGTGGCTGGAAAGCCTCCATGTGCTGGCGTCCCGGCAGCCATAGTTTCTGCCTAGTTCAGGCGCAAGCGCCAGAGTGAGGTGATTTCGGCAGCGCGGGCGGTATGCAAAGGGTCGGTGGTGTCGTGCACTTTTTTGTGCTGCGGGCGCGTGTCGAGCCGGTCGATGACCACGACTCCGGCCTCGGCGAACCACTGTTCGAGCGTGGTGCGGCTGCGCAGGCCGAGGCGTTCGGCGATGTCTGACAGAATCAACCAGGCTTCGCCGCGTGGGTCGAGCTGGCTACGCAAGCCGCCGAGAAAGCCGCGCAGCATGCGGCTGTCCGGGTCATACACGGCTTGCTCCAGCAGCGAGCCGGCCTTGCCGGGCAGCCAGGGCGGATTGCACACAATCAGATCAGCGGGCGGCGCATTGTCGGGAAAGAGATTGGCGCTGGCGATGCTGATGGTGTTGCTCAGGCCCAGACGCTTTACGTTGTCGCTGGCGCAGGCCAGTGCCCGTGTGGACGAGTCCGTAGCGATAAT
>CAZFSH010000269.1:1540-4005 GCA_964521935.1 uncultured Propionivibrio sp. | reverse complement strand
GACTTTTGCTGCGTAGGGTTAGCCCTGGCCAGCCGTGACCGGGATCAGCGCACCGGTGATTGCCCGACTGGCATCGCTGGCGAGAAAGCACATCACATCGGCAAGCGCCGCAGGCTGCACCCAGGTGCTGGTATCCGCCCCCGGCATGGCGGCGCGATTGGCCGGTGTGTCGATGATCGAGGGCAACACTGCGTTCACGCGCAGCTTGTCTTTCGCTACTTCTGCAGCCAAGCTTTCGGTCAGGTTCATGACCACGGCTTTCGAGGCGGTATAGGCGCTCATCTGCGCTTTGCCTTCGCGCGCGGACAAGGCGCCAACGTTGACGATGCTGCCACGTTTGCGCGCCCGCATCCCTGGTATCGCCACTTTCAGGACATTACGCAGCGTCTGCACGTTCATCTGGAACATCGCCTGCCATTGGCTATCGTCCGGGTCGGCAACCGGCCGGCCCATGTCAAAGCCGCCAGCAATGTTGAACAAGCCATGAATCGGGCCGATGCGCGCCAGCGTTTTGCTCACCGCGTCGAGGGCGGTGAGATCGGTTACCAGGCACTCGTGCTCGCTGAGCAGCGCCTCGTCAAACAGGCGATCGAGCAAGACGGTGCGTGCGCCGAGCGCTTTGGCACGGGCGGCTGCCGCGCGCCCCAATGCCCCGTTGCCACCGGTGATGACAAGGGTGTGATCGGTGAGCGAGTTCATGGCGCGATCTTGCGCTTGAGCGCACTCGCCAGTGATTGCGGCAGCTTGGGCAACGTGCGTAATAGCCAAGGCAGGGCTTTGCGTTTGACGCCGCTAAGCGATTGCGGCACCACGGCCTCGATCAGGTGCGGGCCGGGCGTGGCCAAGGCGTGTTCCAGGGCGCGGACAAATTCCTCGGTACTGGTGACGCGCACCGCGTGCACGCCCATGCCTTGTCCCAGCTGGGCAAAGTTGATCACCGGGCCGTTGAGGTCAAGCTGCGATTTGGCCTTCGGCCCGACTTCGTCGGCGCCTACTCGTTCCAGCTCAATGTTGAGTACCGAATAGGAAGCGTTGTTAAAGATGATCGACGTGACATTGAGCTTTTCGCGCGCCATCGTCCATAGCGACTGAATCGTGTACATCGACGTGCCGTCACCAATCAGCGCGATGACCGGACGGGTGGGGCAGGCAATGGCGGCACCGATGGCATTGGGCAGGCCTTGGCCAATGGCGCCACCCGTGAGGGTGATGAGGTCATGGCGCGGCGCGCCAGCGGTGAAGCGCGAGAGCATCAGGCCGGAGGTGATGGCCTCGTCAATCACGATGGCGTTCTCTGGGAGCAGATGTCCGACCGCTTTACAGACTTTTTCCGCCGTGAATTTGCCGCGCGGCCGCCCCGGGCGAGCGCTGGCCTGCAACACCGGTTGTGCGTTGTCGGCACCCAGTGCGCGCGCCAGTTTTTCCAGACTGGCCGTGGTGTCTTGCGTCGGTGAGGCCAGTTCATGGACGGTGCAGGTCTCGGGCACCAGATAACTCTTTTTGCCCGGATAGGCGAAGAAGGAAACGGGCGCCTTGGCATCGACCAGAATCAGGTGCTGCAACTCGGTGAGTTGCACGGTGGCAAGTTCGGCGAAATAGGCGACGCGCTCCACGGGCGGCAAGCCGGCGCCACGCTCCAGACGGGTGGGGAACACTTCCGCCAATACTTTCACGCCGCAGTGCGCGGCAATGCGCGCGGCGGCGAGCAGGCTGGGCTCGCGCAAGGCGCGGCAGCCGAGCAGCAAAGCCGTTTTGCCACCGCTGCGCGTGGCGTGACTGATAGCTTGTGCAATCGCCGCGACGGTAGCGTCGTCAGCCGCCTCGGGTTTCGGTAACGGCGGTGGCGGCGCGGCCACACCGCCTTCGCCCCACGATACGTCCGCAGGCAGAATCAAGGTGGCGACCTGCCCCGGCAGCCCGCGCGCGGCGGCGATGGCTTCTGTCGCGTCTTTGCTCAGTTCGGCGGTGGTTTGTGAGGTACGGACAAAGCCCGGCGAGACGTTGCGCGCGATGGTTTCGATATCGGACTGCAGTTGCGCGTCGAACTTGGTGTGATAGGTCGCATGGTCGCCGACGATGTTCACCACCGGCACTTTGCCTTTTCGCGCATTGTGCAAATTGGCCAGCCCGTTGCCCAGGCCGCAGCCTAAGTGCAGCAGCGTCGCGGCGGGCTTGTCGGCCATGCGCGCATAGCCGTCCGCCGCGCCCGTGGCCACGCCTTCAAACAGCGCGAGTACGGCGCGCATCCGGGGTTCGCTGTCGAGTGCGGCGACAAAGTGCATTTCGCTGGTGCCGGGGTTGGTAAAACAAACGTCGATACCGGCATCGACCAGCGTTTTCATCAGGGCTTGTGCGCCATTCGGCATGCGGAACTCCTCGCTATTAGTTAGTGGGCCCGGAGTGGTCTCCGGCCCCTTTGTTGATGAACTAATTTTGCCTGACACCGAGCGTGGCGGGCAGAAAAA
>CAZFSH010000269.1:0-1440 GCA_964521935.1 uncultured Propionivibrio sp. | reverse complement strand
CTTCAGTTGGCGACCGTCAGCGCCGGATCGTTGCGGGTTTGCGTTACCCAGATCAGCTTGCTCGTGTCGATGCCGGCGCGTTGGGCGGCGGCGACCAGTTGCTCGCGTGCCGCTGGCGCGAGTGTTTTGTCGCGTGCCAGCAGCCAGGCATAGCTGGTGTCGGGCCCGACCACCAGCACCCAACGGTAGTTGGGGTCCAGTTCGGCAATGTGGTAGCCGCCGTAAAAGGGGCCAAAGAACGAGACTTTGAGCGAGCCCGTGGTGTCCTTGCCAATAAACAGGGCACGGCCTTCCGCCTCGCGCCAGTCATTTTTGTCGCTGGCAAAGCCGCGATTGAGCACCCGCACCGAGCCATCGCTGTTGCGGCTGTAGCGTGCGCTGACGTCGCTCATGCCGCGCTCAAACGAGTGATCAAGCCGGGCGATTTCGTACCAGGTGCCCAGATAGCGCTCAAGCGAAAAATTCTCGATGGGCGTAACGCCCGGCGGAGGACCCAATGAGCAGGCGCCCAGCAATAGGACAGAAAGCGCTGGCAGGAGCGCAGTGGTGGCAACTCGGTAGCGAGCCAGCACTGTGCGCCGGAGTGCTGAAAGTTGATGGAATGGCAGGGTTAGAAATTGAGAGCTCATTATTTGTCCAGGACATGATGATGTTATATGACGTAGAATAACGAAAAAATCGCAACATACTCAATTTTCGTCCATGACATTTGCGTGGATTAAATCTCTTTCCAGCCGTTTTTACTATAGTGACCACATTGCCATTTCTCTTGCGTGCGGACCTGAGCCAACGCGCCGTTGTGCCGCCGCCCGGCGATGAAGACTGGCTGCGGTCGCCGGAAAATGGTGTTGAGCGTTATCTGCTGGATAGGGTTGGCGATGAAGTCGCCCGTGCGACCAGCGTAGTTCGTTACGCTCCCGGAGCGAAATTTGCCGCGCACAGCCATGGCGGGGGCGAAGAAATTTTTGTCCTCGACGGTGTTTTCTCGGACGAAACCGGCGACTGGCCGGCCGGTAGCTATTTGCGCAATCCGCCGGGTAGCCGGCACACGCCTTTCTCGCAAGCAGGCTGTTTGCTGTTC
Source organism: uncultured Propionivibrio sp. (assembly GCA_964521935.1). Classification (GTDB taxonomy): domain Bacteria; phylum Pseudomonadota; class Gammaproteobacteria; order Burkholderiales; family Rhodocyclaceae; genus JADJEF01. The sequence goes on along the minus strand of CAZFSH010000269.1, from coordinate 359 downwards.
GTCAAACTCTGGCAGTTCACCGAGGGTGATGACGAATCTGTGCGCATCAACACGCGCGATGCCCGCTGGTATCCGGGCCTGGTGCCGGGTTTGCGTGTGCAGCCGCTGCACGAACATGCGGGTGTATCCACGGCCTTGGTGCGCTGGGAGCCCGATACTCAGTTCAACACGCACGCCCATCCGGGCGGTGAAGAGATTTTTGTTCTCGACGGACTGTTTCAGGATGAGCATGGCGTCTATCCCGTACACACCTGGCTGCGTAGTCCGCGCTGGAGTCAGCACACGCCATTCACCGGCCCGCAAGGCGCGCTGATTTTGGTCAAAGTGGGGCTGATTGATGCACCGCTGGTTCCTTTTCC
>CAZFSH010000268.1:0-4037 GCA_964521935.1 uncultured Propionivibrio sp. | reverse complement strand
AGAAAGTCCGGCATGGCTTCAAGAATAGTGACTTCGGAGCCCAGACGCTTCCAGACCGAGCCCAGCTCCAGGCCAATGACACCGGCACCAATAACGCCCAAACGCTTGGGAATCGAATCAAAGGCCAAAGCACCGGCGTTATCGCAAACAATCTTGTTGTCCACGGGAATACCAGGAAGATGACGCGCCTTGGAACCAGTTGCCACGATAACGTGATTGGCTTCGACTTTTTCACCATTCACGTCAACCACCCAGCGCTCATTCTCGCGCCCGACAAACTTGCCGTGCCCTGCCAGTAGCGTGACCTTGTTCTTTTTGAACAAGCCCTTGATGCCACCGGTCAGTTGCGTAACGATGTTGTCCTTACGCTGGATCATGGTGCCAACGTCAATCTTCACGCCGGATGCTGAAATGCCGTGCATCTGAAAGCCGTGTTGGGCTTCATCATAGAGTTCAGAGGAGCGCAGCAGTGCTTTCGATGGAATACAGCCGACGTTGAGGCAGGTGCCACCCAGACGCACTTCACCCTTCGGGTCGGCATAGGGTTCTGACTCAATACAGGCAGTGCTCAGCCCCAGCTGCGCGGCGCGAATTGCGGCCACATAACCGCCGGGGCCTGCGCCAATAACCACGACATCAAATTGCTTGTTTGCCATGACGTTTTCCTTACAGATCCAGCAACAGACGCGCCGGATCTTCCAGCGCTTCCTTCATGGTGACGAGACCCAGCACCGCTTCGCGACCATCAATGATGCGATGGTCATAGGACATGGCGAGGTAATTGATCGGACGAACGACGACTTGGCCGTTTTCCACCACGGCGCGATCTTTGGTTGCATGAATTCCCAAAATCGCTGACTGGGGCGGATTAATGATCGGGGTCGACAGCATCGAACCGAAAACACCGCCATTCGAGATCGAGAAGGTACCGCCGGTCATCTCTTCAAGAGAGAGCTTGCCATCTTTGGCTTTGGCACCGAATTCAGCGATTTTTTTCTCAATTTGCGCGAGTGTCATCTGATCCGCATCACGCAGAATCGGAACCACCAAGCCACGTGGGGAGCCAACCGCGATACCAATGTCGAAATAACCGTGATAGACGATATCGTTACCGTCCACCGAGGCGTTGAGCACCGGATATTTTTTCAGCGCCGCAACGGCGGCCTTGACGAAAAAGGACATGAAGCCAAGCTTGGCGCCATGTTCTTTCTCGAACTTGTCTTTGTACTTGTTACGCAAGTCCATCACCGGAGCCATGTTCACTTCGTTGAACGTGGTCAGAATGGCGTTAGTGGCTTGCGATTGCAGCAGACGCTCAGCCACACGCGCACGCAGACGAGTCATCGGCACGCGCTGCTCTGGGCGATCGGCAATGATGGCGTCAGCGCTAACGACGTTGGGCTGAGGAAGCCCGGGCGCTAAAGTCAGCCCCTGTGGGACGGCGCTTGGCTTAGCGGCAGGTGTAGGCGCTGCTTTCGGTGCGCTGGCGCCGGTGACATCTTCCTTGAGAATGCGACCGCCACGGCCAGTGCCTTGAACGTCAGCAGCGGACAAACCTTTCTCATCCATCAGCTTGCGTGCTGAAGGCATCGCCACAGCGCTCGCGGAAGCAGATTCCGCCTTGGCCGGAGCAGGTGAAGCGACGGCCGCTGGCGCCGCTGCCGCGCCTGTCGCCGCTTTAGCTTCGGTATCCAAATGGGCAATCACCTCACCAGAAACAACCGTATCACCGTTGGTTTTTATGATCTTGACGATAACGCCGGCATCGGGTGCCGGTAGTTCCAGCACGACTTTATCGGTTTCGATATCAATCAGGTTTTGATCACGGGTGACAGCGTCACCTTCTTTCACGTGCCACTGGGAAAGGGTTGCTTCGGCAACCGATTCGGACAACTGGGGTACTTTGACTTCGATCAGCATGTCTGTCTCTCTTTGTCTTGTCAATTATTCGGGAGCTTTAAGTTTGGCGAACGCACCTTCAACGACGGCACGCTGCTGGAGATTGTGTTTGGCGTAGTAACCCACCGCGGGCGAGGCTGACGCCGGGCGGCTAACCAGGAACAGCTCTTGACCAGCATTGCCCGTGGCGCGGACCAAATGATGCCGCGATGCCAACCAGTACCAGGCACCTTGATTTCGTGGTTCTTCCTGCACCCACACCACTTCCTTCGCTTTCGGGAATTTGGCCAACTCAGCCTGCAGAGCAGCTTCCGGGAAGGGATACAACTGCTCCATGCGAATGATCGCCGTGTTGGTGATCTTCTGCTCGCGCCGATGGTTCATGAGCTCGTAGTAAATCTTGCCCGTACACAAAACGACTCGCGTCACTTTCTTGGCATCAAGAGTTTCGGTTTCACCAATGACAGTCTGGAATTTACCCTTGACCAATTCATCCAGCGACGACGTCGCATCCTTGTGTCGCAGAAGCGATTTTGGCGTAATGATGATCAGCGGCTTGCGAACCTTCCGCAACATTTGGCGACGCAACAGGTGAAAAATCTGCGCGGCACTGGTCGGCACACACACCTGCCAGTTCTGCTCGGCCGACATGTTCATGAAGCGTTCCAGACGTGCGGACGAATGCTCCGGACCTTGTCCTTCATAGCCATGCGGCAGCATCAGAGTGAGGCCATTCAAACGCCCCCACTTGGCTTCGCCTGAGGAAATGAATTGGTCAATAACGACCTGGGCACCGTTGGCGAAGTCACCAAACTGGCCTTCCCAGATTGTCAGTTCATCGGGCATGGCCGAGGCATAACCGTAGTCAAAAGCCATTACGGCTTCTTCGGACAGTACTGAATCGATAACGATGAACGGCGCTTGCTTGGGGTCGAGATTCTGCAGCGGCTGGTACGTACCTGCATCCCACTTTTCACGATTCTGGTCGTGCAATACCGCGTGGCGATGGAAGAAGGTTCCACGACCACAATCCTCACCCGATACACGTACACCAAATCCTTGCATCAGCAGTGTGGCATACGCGAGGTTTTCGCCCATGCCCCAATCGACGGCAGTTTTACCTTCACCCATCAGGCGTCGATCATCAATGATCTTTTGTACGCGCGAATGCAGTGCAAAGCCTTCAGGAATCGTGGTCAGTGCCTTGGAGAGTTTTTTGAGATCCGCAAGCGGGACGCCGGTTTTGCACTCATCGGTGTAAGGCTGCTTGATATACGGCGCCCAGTCGGCCATGAGCTTATTGCTCAGGTTGCCCAGCACCGGGTTGTAGAGCAGTTCGCCACGATCCAGGGCTGCACGGTAGTCAGCAATAACCTGATCAGGTTCCGTGGCGGCACAGATATTCTGGGCGACCAGCTTTTCGGCATACAGCTTGCGCGTGCCCGGGTGCTGCGACACTTTTTTGTACATCAATGGCTGGGTGACCATTGGCTCATCTTGCTCATTGTGCCCAAGTTTGCGGAAGCAAACGATATCAATGACGACATCGCGTTTGAATTCCTTGCGGTATTCCATCGCGATTTTGGTCACATAAGCAACGGCTTCCGGATCATCACCATTCACATGGAAGATCGGAGCCTCGATCATCTTGAAGATGTCGGTGCAATACAGCGACGAACGATAATCGCGCAGGTCGGACGTCGTGAAGCCAATCTGGTTGTTGATGACGATATGTACGGTACCGCCGGTGCCATATCCTCGCGTTTGCGAGAAGTTCAGCATCTCTTGGTTAACACCTTGGCCAATTACGGCGGAGTCACCGTGAATCAGTACGGGCAATACTTGTGAGCCATCTTTGTCGCCACGACGACGCTGCCGCGCATACACCGAGCCTTCAACGACCGGGTTAACAATTTCCAGATGGGATGGGTTGAACGCCAGGGTCAGGTGCACAGGGCCGCCGGGGGTGGCCACATCGGATGAAAAACCCATGTGGTATTTGACGTCACCCGCTGAAAGGTCAGAGGCCTTCTTGCCTTCAAACTCATCAAACAAGACCGCCGGTGCCTTGCCCAGGGTGTTGACCAACACATTGAGGCGCCCACGGTGTGCCATGCCGATAACAATCTCGGCGACGC
>CAZFSH010000267.1:0-4038 GCA_964521935.1 uncultured Propionivibrio sp. | reverse complement strand
CATGCGCTGGATGTGTTTGCGCGCGTGATCAATATCAATCTGGTCGGCACCTTCAACATGATTCGTTTGGCTTCCGAAGCCATGAGCCGCAACGAGCCGAATGCCGGCGGTGAGCGCGGCGTGATTGTGAACACGGCCTCGGTGGCCGCTTTTGATGGCCAGATAGGACAGGCGGCGTATTCCGCCTCGAAGGGTGGTGTCGTCGGTATGACACTGCCGATCGCCCGCGAACTGGCTCGTTTCGGCATTCGCGTCATGACCATCGCGCCGGGAATTTTTGAAACACCGATGCTGCTGGGCTTGCCGCAAGAGGTGCAGGATTCGCTGGGCAAGATGGTGCCCTTCCCGTCGCGTCTGGGCAAAGCGTCGGAATATGCCGAGCTGGTCAAGCACATTGCGGAAAACGCCATGCTCAACGGCGAGGTGATCCGTCTCGACGGCGCTATCCGTATGGCCCCGAAATAAGGCTCGGCATGCAAAAGTCAGCTTCTGTGGGACGGCGTTGGACGGCACGATGCGTTATGAATCAATGGTCATGAGTAGTCAGCACGGCTGTTTTCACTGCGGTTTGCCGGTGCCTGCGGTCAGCTCATTTTCGGTGGCTATTGATGGCGCCGAGCGCGCCATGTGCTGCGCGGGTTGCGCTGCCGTGGCGCAGGCGATTGTGGCCAATGGCCTGACCGACTATTACCGGCATCGTGACGCCATGCCCGAGAGTCCGGCTGACAGCAATGCGTTGGTCCCCGAGGCATTGCGCGAGCTAGGGCTTTTTGACCATCCTGACGTCCAAAAAACCTTTGTGCGGCCGGTGGGCGAGCATGAGCGTGAGGCGGCGCTGATTCTGGAAGGGATTACCTGTTCGGCGTGCATTTGGCTGAATGAATCACACTTGCGCAAAGTGCCCGGCGTCGTTGCGGTGGATGTGAACTACGCGACGCGACGTGCGCGGGTACGCTGGAATGAAGAACAAACCCGCCTGTCGGTGATTTTGCAGGCCATCAGCGATATCGGCTATCGCGCGCATCCGTATGATGTGACGCGCTCGGAAGAAATAGCCACCCGTGAGCGCAAAACGGCCTTATGGCGCTTGTTCGTTGCCGGCTTTGGCATGATGCAGGTGATGATGTACGCCGTGCCGGTTTATCTGGCTGATGTCGGCGGCGATATGTCCCTGGACATTGCCCATTTGATGCGCTGGGCGAGTTTGATCCTCACTGCGCCAGTCGTGCTGTACTCGGCGGCACCGTTTTTTCGTAATGCCTGGCGTGATCTACGCTGGCGCCGGGTGGGCATGGATGTACCGGTGGCGATTGGCGTCGGCGCCGCTTTTGCGGCCAGTGCCTGGGCGACGGTCACCGGTAGCGGCAATGTGTATTTCGACTCGGTCACCATGTTTGTGTTCTTTTTGCTGTCCGGTCGCTACTTTGAGTTGATGGCGCGGCAGCGGGCGACGCGCGGTGTCGAGGCGATTGCGCTGGCGATTCCAGCCTTGGCGACGCGCTATGTGAACTGGCCGGATACCGAAACCGCGCAATGTGCTGTTGCTGATCTGATGGTGGGGGATGTAGTGCTGATCAAGCCGGGCGAAGTGGTGCCGGCGGATGGTGTGCTGCTGGTGGGGGAGACGCGCGCGGATGAAAGCCTGCTCACGGGCGAAAGCCGGCCCGTGGCCAAAACCGTTAATGACGCGTTGGTCGGCGGTAGTGTCAATATGGCCAGCCCGGTCAGCATGCGCGTGCAGCGCGTGGGCGAAGAAACCCGCTTGGCGACCATCCAGCGACTGATGGAACGCTCGGCTGCTGAAAAGCCGCGGATTGTTGAGTTGGCTGATCGCGTGGCGGCCCATTTTGTGCTCGCGCTGTTGCTTCTCGCCGCCGTGACGGGGGCGGTGTGGTGGTGGTTCGCGCCGGATCAGGCGCTTGGCGTGTTTGTCGCGGTACTGGTTGTGAGCTGCCCGTGCGCTTTGTCGCTGGCTACGCCAACCGCCATGACAGTGGGCACCGGTGCGATGGCGGCGCGTGGCTTACTGGTCACCCGCGGGCATTCCATTGAGACGCTGGCGCGCGTTGACACTATGGTTTTTGATAAGACCGGCACCTTGACGGAAGGCCGCTTTTCCCTGGTTGAGACGGTGGTGCTGGCGGGCGATGCGCCGCAGGCTCTGGCTATCGCGAGTGCCCTGGAGCATGGCTCGGAGCATCCGATTGCCACCATTTTGCAGGCTAGTGCCGCGAGGGCGGCACCTGTTGCAGCAGTGCCAAAGGTTCTCGCCACGGGCATACAGGCGGTTGCCGGCGCCGGTGTTGAAGCGGAGATTGAGGGCGTTCCTTGGCGTATTGGCACCCTCGATTTTGTCGGCGCCTTGCATCAGCAACCCTTGCTGGATAGTGTGCGTGCAAAACTCAGTCGCGGTGAGACGGCGGTCGCTCTCGGTAACGCAGAGGGTTGGGTGGCGTTTTTTCTGCTGGATGACAAATTGCGTGACGATGCCGCCCTGACCGTAGCCGGGCTGCGTGACGCCGGGCTGGCGGTCGAGCTACTCAGCGGTGATGCAGCACCGGCTGTACGTCGCATCGCCGAACGCGCGACGATTACGACAACACATGCGGCGCAGAGCCCCGAAGCGAAGCACGCGCATATTCGTCAATTGCAACAGGCTGGCCATGTCGTGGCCATGATCGGCGATGGCGTGAATGATGCGCCGGTGCTCGCCCAGGCTCAGGTTTCTGTCGCCATGGCTGGAGGCGCTGATCTGGCCCGTGCGCATGCTGATGTCGTGTTGTTGGGCGACCGGCTTGCTGTGCTGAGCGAAGGGATTGCCCTGGCGCGGCAAACCATGCGTATCGTGCGGCAGAACCTGTATTGGGCGGCAGGCTATAACGCCATTGCTTTACCCTTGGCCATGGCAGGGTGGGTGACGCCCTGGATGGCCGGTATTGGTATGTCTGGCAGTTCGCTGCTGGTTGTTCTTAACGCATTGCGCTTGCAGCGGAGAAAATAATGGGCTCGATGGAATCCGGCATGGATATCTTGTATTTGCTCATTCCCATGTCGCTACTTTTGGTTTTTGTCATTGGCGCTATCTTTTGGTGGTCCATTCGCAGCGGTCAGTTTGAGGATCTGGATGGGCCTGGCTACCGAGTTATCATGGATGATGACGATAAGCATTACGCGCCCGTATCGCCAACAGAATCAACAGAAAATTCACAACTTGTTGATTCGTCAGGGAATAATAGTAAATAGTTACAGAAACAGCTTCTTTTTGGCTGTAGGGCGGGACGTGTTGCAGCGCAAGAATGTTGATCTGCATCAAGATGTAAGTAGTTGTCACGGCTAGACTCTCGGCACAAGGAGTAGAGAAAGGTGAACTGTTGTTCTGGCGCCGGGGGTTTGGGGGCCAAGAGCGGCGGCGTACTCCCAGTCTTTTTTTTGTTTAAAGGGTGATCCATCATGCAATCGCAAGCGACTTACCACTACAAAGTCGTGCGCCAGTTCTCAGTGATGACCGTAATTTGGGGCATCGTTGGGATGTTGGTCGGCGTAATCATCGCCGCCCAGCTTGTCTGGCCCGAACTCAATGTGCACGAATTCCTCAGCTTTGGGCGTCTGCGCCCCTTGCATACCAACGCGGTGATTTTCGCGTTCGGCGGATGTGCGCTTTTCGCAACGTCGTACTACGTGGTGCAGCGCACTTGCCACACCCCGCTGTTCGCGCCGGGTCTGGCGGCCTTCACCTTCTGGGGTTGGCAGCTGGTCATTTTGCTGGCCGCGCTCTCCCTGCCGCTCGGTTTCACCTCGGGTAAGGAATATGCCGAGCTGGAATGGCCGATTGATATTCTGATCACCGTTGTGTGGGTGTCGTATGCCATTGTGTTCTTCGGCACCATCATGAAGCGCACCGTCAAGCACATTTACGTCGCCAACTGGTTCTTCGGTGGTTTCATTCTGACGGTAGCGATCCTGCACCTTGTCAATAGCGCCGAGATTCCGGTATTTGCGGCTGGCGTGCTGACACCGAAGTCCTACTCGGCCTATGCT
>CAZFSH010000266.1:1320-4097 GCA_964521935.1 uncultured Propionivibrio sp. | reverse complement strand
CGCCGACATGTATTCCATCTGGCAAGCCACCCGCGCCTACGTTTATGCGCTGGGCAAGGCCTGCGACCGGGGTGACCACGCCCGCACCCTGCGTAAGGATGCCGCCGGCGCCATTCTCTACTCCGCCGAGAAGGCGACCTGGATGGCCGGCGAAGCGATCCAGACGCTCGGCGGCGTTGGCTACACCAACGACTACCCGACGGGACGCCTGTGGCGCGACGCCAAACTCTATGAAATCGGCGCCGGCACCAGCGAAATTCGCCGCATGCTGATTGGCCGCGAACTCTACGCGGAGACCATGTAAGCACCATGATCAGCATTCGCGCTGTTACCGCCGATGACACGACCGGCCTGGAGCAGGTACGCCGTTACTACCGCCATTACGCCAACTGGCTGAACGACCTGGCCACCACGGCCGAGCTGGAGTCCGAACTAGCCACGCTGCCAGCGCCCTATCTCGCGCCACGTGGCCGCCTGCTCTACGCCGAATACGACAACACGCCCGCCGGTCTGGTCGGCGTCGTGCCGCTGTCGGACACCGTGGCCGAACTGCGCCGCTTTTATGTGGACCCGGCGCAACGTGGCAAGGGCGTCGGGCGGGCGCTCATCCTCGCCGGCATCCATGCGGCGCGGGAAATGGGTTACGCCACGCTGATGACCGACGCCGCGCCCGCGCTGCGTCTGACCAACCAGCACTATCGGGAACTCGGTTTCCGCGCGCCGCCGACGGTGCATCAAACGCCCGTCGATGGCCGGCAGTTTCTGCAGCTGGATCTGATCAACTGGTCAGAAGAAAAAGTCAGCAGTGAAAACCTCGATCACCTGTTCGGCTTCAACCGCGCCTGGGCGACCCAGATGTCACGCGCCGACCCGGACTATTTTGAGCGCCTCGCGCACCTGCAAGCGCCGCAATATTTGTGGATCGGCTGCTCCGATTCACGCGTGCCGGCGAACCAGATTGTCGGCCTGCTGCCGGGCGAAGTGTTTGTCCATCGCAACGTCGCCAATGTCGTCGTCCATACCGATCTGAACTGTCTATCGGTAATTCAGTTTGCCGTCGATGTACTCAAAGTCAAACACATCATGGTGGTCGGCCACTATGGCTGTGGCGGCGTACACGCCGCGCTGAACAAGGATCGCGTCGGCCTGGTCGATCTCTGGCTGCGCCACGTGCAAGACGTCTATCGCAAACATTCCACCGACATGGCGCAGGTGCCCGACACACAACGGCACGACCGGCTGTGCGAGCTAAACGCGCTGGAGCAGGCGATGAACGTCTGCCAGTCCATGATTGTGCAAGACGCCTGGCGCCGTGGTCAGGAGCTGACCGTACATGCCTGGATTTACGGCCTCAAGGATGGGCTGATGAAAGACCTTGGTCTCACCGTCAGCAACCCGCAGGACGCCGGTGCCCGCTATGACAGCGCCGTCGCTGCACTGGCAGCGCCCGCCGGCAGCCAGATGGATTAGGTAACAGGGGATTAAGGAAAAATCATGAATGATCCGGTACTCATTGTTTCTGCTGCCCGCACGCCCATGGGCGGCTTCATGGGCGAACTCTCCTCGCTCACTTGCGCGCAGCTGGGCAGCGTCGCCATCAAGGCGGCTGTTGAACGCGCTGGCTTGCAGCCCACGCAAATCGATGAAGTCATCATGGGCTGCGTACTGCCCGCCGGACAAGGGCAAGCGCCCGCGCGCCAAGCCTCACTCGGCGCCGGCCTGCCCTTGGCCACCGGCTGCACGACGGTGAACAAAATGTGCGGCTCGGGCATGCGTGCCGCCATGTTTGCGCACGACATGATCCTCGCTGGCTCGGCCACGATCATGGTTGCCGGCGGCATGGAGTCGATGAGCAACGCGCCCTATCTGTTGCCGAAAGCACGCGGCGGTTTCCGCCTCGGTCACGGCGAAGTCAAAGATCACATGTTCCTCGACGGCTTAGAAGATGCCTATAACAAGGGTCGTCTCATGGGTACCTTCGCCGAAGAATGCGCTGGCACTTACCACTTCACCCGCGAAGCGCAGGACGAGTTTGCCGTGCGCTCCACCACCCGCGCCAAGCAAGCCAATACCGATGGCAGCATGGACTGGGAAATTGCGCCGGTCACCATCAGCAGCAAAAAGGGCGACGTCACCATCAGCAAGGATGAGCAACCCTTCAAAGCACAGCTCGACAAGATTCCCACGCTTAAGCCCGCCTTCCGCAAAGACGGCACGGTGACTGCGGCCAATTCCTCGTCCATCTCCGATGGTGCCGCGGCGCTGGTGCTGATGCGCGAATCCACGCTTAAACAGCAAGGCGCCGTGCCACAGGGACTGACTTTTGCGAAGTTCGTCGGACATAGCACCTTTGCGCAAGAACCCGGCCTGTTCACCACCGCCCCTGTCGGCGCAATCAAAAAGCTGCTCACGCAAACCGGCTGGAGCGTCGACAGCGTCGATCTATGGGAAATCAATGAAGCCTTCGCGGTGGTCACCATGGCCGCAATTCATGATCTCCAGCTCGACGTGAACAAGGTCAATATCCACGGCGGCGCCTGCGCGCTCGGTCACCCGATCGGCGCCTCGGGAGCGCGCATCATCGCGACCCTGATCGGCGCCCTGCGCAAGACCGGTGGCAAACGCGGCATCGCCTCGCTGTGCATCGGCGGTGGTGAAGCAACCGCCGTCGCGATTGAACTGGTTTAAGCCAGCGTGAGTTCAAGCACGACCGCTATCCCAGCGCGCACCTGGTGGCAGTTGCTCGCCGTCGCCTTTTTCTGGGGCGGAACATGGGT
>CAZFSH010000266.1:0-1220 GCA_964521935.1 uncultured Propionivibrio sp. | reverse complement strand
CTCTCCTTTACCTGGTACGCCCGCGCCGTGCGCGACATCGGCCCCACGCGCGCCGGCATGTTCATCAATCTGGTGCCGGTGTTCGGCGTAGTGCTCGGTGCCGTGTTGCTACACGAGCGACTGGCGGCGGCAACGTATTTAGGGGGCGTCGTGGTCGTCATCGGCGTTCTGACACTCAACTGGCCAACGAAAGTTCAGACAGCATGATTCTCACGCCCGAACAGGAACAGATTCGCGACACCTTGCGTGCGTTCGCGCAGGAACAGCTCGCCCCGAAGGCGGCAGAATGGGATCGCAGGGCACACTTTCCACGCGCCGAACTCCGTGCACTGGGCGAACTCGGCGTGTGCGGCATGGTGGTGCCCGACGCGTGGCACGGTGCCGGTCTCGACTACGTTTCCCTGGCTCTGGCGCTGGAAGAAATCGCGGCAGGCGATGGCGCGACCTCAACGATAGTGAGTGTGCAAAATTCCGTGGTCTGCGGCCCGATCAATGCCTTTGGCACAACGGAACAAAAAGAAAAGTTCTTGAAGAAGCTGGCCACCGGCGAATGGCTGGGCTGCTTCTGTCTGACCGAACCGCACACCGGCTCCGATGCCTCGGCCATTCGTACCAAAGCGGTAAAAGACGGCGATCAGTGGGTGCTCAACGGCGTCAAGCAGTTCATCACCACCGGCAAGAATGCCAACGTGGCCATCGTCTTCGCGGTCACCGATCCGGCCGCGGGCAAGAAAGGCATTTCCGCCTTCATCGTGCCTACAGACACCCCCGGCTATTCGGTGGCACGTGTCGAAGAAAAGCTCGGTCAGCACGCGTCCGACACGGCACAAATCAATTTCGACAACTGTCGCATTCCAGCCGCCAACCTGCTGGGGCGCGAAGGCGAAGGCTACAAAATCGCGCTGGCCAATCTCGAAGGCGGGCGCATCGGCATTGCCGCGCAGTGTCTGGGCATGGCGCGCGCCGCGCTCGATGCGGCGGTGAAGTACGCGCTGGAGCGCACCACCTTTGGCCAGCCGATTTTCGAGCATCAGGCGGTCAACTTCCGCCTTGCCGACATGGCCACACAACTGGAAGTGGCGCGCCAGATGGTGCATCACGCCGCCTGCCTGAAAGATGCCGGCCGGCCCTGCCTGAAAGAAGCCTCGATGGCCAAGCTGTTCGCCTCGGAGATGGCCGAGAAGGTCTGTTCCGACGCCATCCAGATCCACGGCGGCTAC
>CAZFSH010000265.1:2068-4103 GCA_964521935.1 uncultured Propionivibrio sp. | reverse complement strand
TTTCGTAGCTCACCCCGTTCAGCCGCGCTTCAAACTCATTGGCGCGATTGCCCGCGAACACCACATGCGTATGGCAGTCGATCAGCCCCGGTGTCAGCCAGCCGCCGACGCCGTCCATAATCAACGCGGGTGGCTGATTTTTGAAAGTGTCTGGCAAATCGGCTTCAGCGCCCAGCCAGAGAATTTTTCCGTCAGCCCACGCGAGCGCCGCCTCACGAATCTCGCCGTAGCCCTCGCCGGTAAATGTGGCGAGATGAACGTTTCGAATAATTCCACTGGCCATCATCCGGCCCACTGTTCAGTGATGCGTGCGAGCAACCGCGCCGCAACCCGCGCCGTGCGCGAGTCCTGATCCAGCGACGGATTGAGCTCCGCCACATCAGCCATACGCAACTTACCAGAGCGTGCGATAGCGTCGATCAGGGGTTCGAGAATAGCCAGTTCAACGCCACGCGCCGACGGCGCCGAGACGCCGGGTGCGCAGTGCGGCGGCAGCACGTCAAGACAAATCGTCAGGTACACCGCGTCGACGCGATCAAGAAACTGCTGCACCTGCATGTCGGCATCCATGCGCCGCTCAGCGCACATGTCTTCATCAAGCCGCCATTGCACGCCCAATTTTTCAGCACGTTCAAACAAGGCCGCTGTGTTGGCAAAGCGCGAAACACCCATGCACAGATAGTCGAAGGAAATCTCCGCCTGTGCGCAACGCTCACTGATCTGGCGAAACGGCGTGCCCGAGCTACCGCGCGCACCAGCGCGCAAGTCGAAGTGCGCGTCGAAATTGATGATGCCGATGCGCGGTTTTTTGCCCTCTTGAGTTAGCGCGTCAATCACGCCGGTAAAGCTGGCATAGGCGATCTCGTGGCCACCACCAAGGCCGATAACACGCTGACCCGCGACGATCTGATCGCGCACCTGCGCAGCAAAGTCCGCTTGCGCCGTTTCGAGGGCATCGCCCTCACAGACCACATCACCGCCGTCCCACAGCGACTGACTTTTGGCGAGAGGAATATTAGCCAGCGCTTTTCGAATCACCGCCGGCCCCAACGCCGCACCCGCACGCCCGTGATTGCGCACCACACCGGCATCGCAAGCAAAGCCAAGCAGCACGGTGCCGCGCTCAGTGGCGGGGAGCGTTCGCATTACCTGATGCCAGCGCAGGGCAAAGCCCTCCTCCTCGCTGTCAATACGCCCCGTCCAAACGTCCATCATCGTCATGCGATCGAGGGCAGCAGGTGACGTGCAGCAAAGTCGAACTTGCCGGCCAGCACCATGGCTTGCGCCGCTTCGAGATCCGGCGCGAGGTAACGGTCTTCGCCGTAGAACGGGACCTCGCTGCGCAACTGGGCATGCACGCGTTCCAGCGGCTCAGACGTTTTCAGCGGCCGATGAAAGTCGATGCCCTGCGCGGCGGCGAGCAACTCAATGCCGACAATGTGTGCGCTGTTGTGTGCCATGTCGGTCAAACGCCGGCCAGCAAAGGTCGCCATACTGACGTGATCTTCCTGATTGGCCGAGGTGGGCAAGCTATCCACGCTGGCCGGATGGGCGAGCGATTTGTTCTCTGAGGCCAGCGCCGCAGCGGTCACATGCGCGATCATGAAACCGGAATTGAGACCGGGATTGGGCACAAGGAAGGGCGGCAGCTTTGAAATAGTGGTGTCGATCATCAGCGCAATCCGGCGCTCGGAAAGCGCGCCGATTTCGGCGATGGCCAGCGCCAGTGTGTCGGCCGCGAAGGCAACCGGCTCGGCGTGGAAGTTGCCGCCGGAGATGACGGTGAACTCGCCCACATTTTCGCCACCTGTTTCCTCGAATATCAGCGGGTTGTCGGACACCGCGTTGGCTTCGATTTCCAGCGTTTTGGCGGCATTACGCAGCACGTCAAGGCATGCGCCCATGACCTGCGGCTGACAGCGTAAGGAATACGGATCTTGCACTCGGTCGTCGCCTTCCATGTGCGACTGACGAATTTGCGAGCCGGCGCGCAAGTCGCGGTAATTCGTCGCCACGGCAATCTGGCCGGGCTGGC
>CAZFSH010000265.1:0-2058 GCA_964521935.1 uncultured Propionivibrio sp. | reverse complement strand
AACCCTTGGCAGCGTCAACCGATAAGGCGCCAGCCGCCATCGCCGCAGCAAACACGCGCTCGCCGAGGAACAAGCCTTGCAGCGCCAGCGAGGTCGAGGCTTGCGTGCCATTGATCAGCGCCAAGCCTTCTTTGGCTTGCAGCGAAATCGGCGTGATACCGACCTTGGCCAATGCCTCGCTCGCCGGCATCTCGACGCCATTGAAACGGGCTTTGCCCTCGCCCATCAAGGCCAGCGTCATGTGCGACAGCGGCGCCAGATCGCCGGATGCCCCGACCGAGCCTTTGGCCGGGATCACCGGCACCACGCCGGCGTTGTACACCGCGATCATGGCTTCGAGCACGCTACGACGAATGCCCGACACGCCGCGCGCCAGGCTGGCAATCTTGGTCGCCAGAATCAGGCGTACGACACGGTCTTCCATTGGCGTGCCAACGCCCACAGAGTGCGACCGAATCAGATTGGTTTGCAGTTGCGCGAGCTGCTCATTGGCGATCTGCGTGCTGGCGAGTTTGCCAAAGCCGGTGTTGATGCCATAGGCGGGATCGCCCTTGGCGACGATGGCGGCGACGGCAGCATGCGACGCCTCAACGCCTTTCCACGCGGAGGTTTCAAGTTCAATACAGACTTCGTTTTGCCAGATTGCCCGCAGATCGGGCCTGGACAGCTGGCCGGGTTTAATGATCAGAGTTTGTAGCGCGTTTTTCATATTAATTACCCTCCAGCATGGGCATATCGAGTCCTTGCTTCTTAGCCGTGGCGATTGCCAATTCATACCCGGCATCAGCGTGACGCATCACGCCAGTACCGCAGTCGTTATAGAGCACCCGCGCCAAACGCTTGGCCGCCTCCGGCGTGCCATCGGCGACGATGACCACGCCCGAGTGCTGCGAGAAACCCATGCCCACGCCGCCGCCGTGATGTAGAGACACCCAGGTAGCACCGCCCGCGGTGTTGAGCATGGCGTTGAGCAGCGGCCAGTCGGAGACGGCGTCGGAGCCATCCTTCATGGATTCGGTTTCGCGGTTCGGGCTGGAGACCGAGCCGGTGTCGAGGTGATCGCGACCAATTACGATCGGCGCCTTCAATTCGCCCTTGGCAACCATCTCGTTGAAGGCAAGGCCGGCCTTGTGGCGCTCGCCCAGACCAAGCCAGCAAATACGCGCCGGCAAGCCCTGGAAGGCGATGCGCTCGTTGGCCATATCAAGCCAGCGATGCACATGATGATTGTCGGGGAAGAGTTCCTTGATCTTGGCGTCGGTCTTCTTGATGTCTTCTGGATCACCCGAGAGCGCCACCCAACGGAACGGGCCTTTACCCTCGCAGAACAGCGGGCGAATATAGGCCGGCACAAAACCGGGAAAGTCGAAGGCATTCTTGACGCCCTGATCAAGCGCCACCTGACGAATATTGTTGCCGTAATCGACCGTCGGGATGCCCATGGCCTGGAAGTCGAGCATGGCCTGTACATGCACCGCGCAAGACTTGGCGGCGGCCAGTGCCAGGCCACCGTGCTGGTTGCTGTCAGCCTGCGCCGCCAGCCATTGCTCCACCGTCCAGCCAATCGGCAGATAGCCATGCACCAGATCGTGGGCCGAGGTTTGATCGGTCACCAGATGCGGCTTGGCGCGTGCGTCGCCGGCCTTGGCGCGCTTGACCAGCTCGGGCAAAATTTCCGCGGCATTGCCCAGCAGGCCAATCGAAACCGCTTTGCCTTCGGCACCGTATTGGGCGATAAGTTCCAAGGCGTGATCGAGGTCCTTCGCCTGCTCGTCCAGATAGCGCGTGCGAATGCGGAAGTCGATGCTGCTTTGCTTGCACTCGATCATCAGCGAGGTCGCGCCGGCAAAGCTCGCGGCCAAGGGCTGTGCGCCACCCATGCCGCCAAGACCGGCGGACAGTATCCACTTGCCTTTCCACGGCGCAGCGGGGTCACTCTTGCCATCCTGCGCATAGTGCTGACGCCCTGCTTCGGCAAAGGTTTCGTAAGTGCCCTGCACGATGCCCTGCGTGCCGATGTAGATCCAGCTGCCCGCGGTCATCTGGCCGTACATCATC
>CAZFSH010000264.1:0-4119 GCA_964521935.1 uncultured Propionivibrio sp. | reverse complement strand
TATCCATGCCCTTCCAAAAACACGTTGTCGCCGCGGAAGTGATCGTGATACCACGCTCCTGCTCCTGCTCCATCCAGTCCATGGTGGCAGCACCATCATGAACCTCACCAATCTTATGATTAACACCCGTGTAAAACAGAATACGCTCAGTTGTCGTCGTCTTACCCGCATCAATGTGGGCTGAAATACCAATATTTCTGTAACGCTCAATAGGAGTCTTGCGAGCCACTTTTTCCACCTCGTCAATTCATAAGGCCAGCATCTGCGATGCAGATACTGGCCAGTAAGCCAATCCAACCGCTCAATGCAGAGCAGATTCCATTAAAAACGGAAGTGCGAAAACGCCTTATTGGCCTCGGCCATACGGTGAACTTCCTCACGCTTCTTCATCGCTGCACCACGCCCCTCAGATGCCTCAAGCAACTCAGCAGCCAATCGCTGGCCCATTGATTTTTCAGAACGCTTACGTGCGGCCTCACGTAACCAACGCATTGACAGAGCCATGCGACGAGAAGGACGAACTTCAACAGGCACCTGGTAGTTCGCACCACCAACACGACGACTCTTCACCTCAACGATTGGCTTCACGTTATTAACCGCCAAAGAGAAAATCTCAAGGGGATCTTTACCAGACTTACTCTTAATCTGATCAAAGGCACCATAAATAATCCGCTCAGCAACCGACTTTTTGCCGCTCGACATCAACACATTGACGAACTTAGACAAATCCTGGCTATTGAACTTAGGATCGGGAAGTATGTCCCGCTTTGGAACTTCGCGACGACGTGGCATTTATTTCTCCTTAAATTTTTAGGCTGCCTTGGGGCGCTTGGCGCCATATTTTGACCGAGACTGCTTACGATCCTTAACACCCTGCGTATCCAAACTTCCGCGCACTATGTGATATCGAACACCAGGCAAATCCTTTACACGACCGCCGCGAATCAGCACAACAGAGTGCTCTTGTAAGTTATGGCCCTCACCACCAATATATGAAATCACCTCAAATCCATTCGTCAAACGAACCTTGGCGACTTTACGCAACGCGGAGTTCGGCTTCTTCGGAGTAGTGGTGTAAACACGCGTGCATACACCACGTTTAGCCGGGCAACTTCCTAGGGCTGGGACTTTACTTTTTGAGACTGGAGCTTGACGCGGCTTGCGTACAAGTTGATTAATGGTAGGCATTTATTTTCCTAGATAAATTTGCCGACGCCCGGGTGAGCTGCAATCCGCAGAACAAGGGGGCAAAGGCGCGGGATTATATGGCTATAAGAAAAACTGGTCAACTTTCAGTTTCAACCGAGGCTTCGCTAGCGCTCTTGCTCGGAATACTAAACAGTTCTTCAGCTTCAGTCGCTGTTGCATTGGCAGCTTGACGACGAACTCTGTGATAGGCAAGGCCGGTGCCAGCGGGGATAAGGCGTCCGACAATTACGTTCTCTTTCAGTCCACGCAATTCGTCACGTTTGCCCATAATTGCTGCCTCAGTCAGCACGCGGGTCGTTTCTTGGAATGACGCGGCAGAAATAAACGAATCCGTCGAGAGACTTGCTTTTGTGATACCGAGCAGGACGTTATCAAACATCGCAGGTCGCTTACCTTCAGCAATCAATTTGTCATTTTCATCCAAGACTTCAGCGCGCTCAACCTGCTCTTCCTTGATGAATTTTGAATCGCCAGCGTCAGCAATCACTACACGACGCAACATTTGACGAACAATAACCTCAATATGCTTGTCATTGATCTTCACACCTTGAAGGCGATACACATCTTGCACTTCATCAATAATGTAGCGTGCGAGTTCTTCTATGCCTTTTAGACGCAGAATGTCATGCGAGTCTGCCGGGCCATCCACAATGCTTTCGCCCTTGTTAACAACTTGACCATCGTGGGCCATGACGTGCTTATCTTTAGGAATCAAATACTCGTGCGCTGTGCCATCTGGCTCGGTAATCACTAGCCGCTGCTTGCCTTTGGTGTCCTTACCAAAAGATACTGTACCGGTGACTTCGGCCAGTAGACCAGCATCCTTCGGCGCGCGGGCCTCAAACAACTCCGCAACACGCGGCAAGCCACCAGTAATGTCGCGAGTCTTAGAGGATTCTTGTGGAATGCGCGCAAGAATGTCGCCTACTGCGACTAATTGACCATCTTTGACGGTAATAATCGACCCTACTTGGAAGGTGATCGTGACGATGTGATCCGTTCCAAGAATTTTTACTTCCTTACCCGACTCATCAAGTAGCTTAACCTGAGGACGTACGCCTTTTGATGCTGCTTTACCGCCGCGCTGCGCGTCAATGACAACAAGTGTTGAAAGCCCTGTCACGTCATCAATCTGCTTCGCGACTGTAACACCTTCCTCAACGTTTTCGAACTTAATCTGCCCAGCATATTCGGTAACGATTGGCCGGGTATGTGGATCCCATGTTGCCAACTGCGCTCCAGCCTTAATTTGACGGCCGTCTTCGAGCAACATTGTTGCTCCGTAGGGAACTTTATGGCGTTCGCGCTCGCGACCAATATCGTCAGCAACGGTAACTTCACCTGAGCGGGAAATAACGACCTTTTCCCCCTTGGAGTTTGTTACATAGCGCATCGTCGGGCTAAATCTGACAACCCCCGCGCTCTTCGCTTCAATACTACTTTGCGCTGCAGACCGGGATGCTGCACCACCAACGTGGAAGGTACGCATTGTGAGCTGAGTACCCGGTTCACCAATTGACTGAGCAGCAATGACACCTACAGCCTCGCCCGCATTAACCAAGTTACCGCGCCCTAGGTCACGGCCGTAACATTTAGCACAAAGTCCATACCGCGTTTCGCATGTCAAAGGCGTACGAACGCGCACTTCATCTATGCCTGCTGCTTCAATGCTGTCTACAGCGTCCTCATCAAGAAGCATCCCTGACGGATAGAGTACGTCTTGCGTCTCGGGCTGCAGGACATCACTCGCGAGAACGCGTCCCAGAACGCGCTCACGCAAAGGCTCAATTACTTCACCACCTTCAACCAGCGCTTTCATTAGGAAACCACTATCGGTTCCGCAGTCGTCTTCAATCACAACAAGGTCTTGAGTGACATCAACCAAACGTCGCGTCAAGTATCCTGAGTTAGCGGTTTTCAACGCTGTGTCGGCAAGACCTTTGCGAGCGCCGTGCGTCGAAATAAAGTACTGCAACACGTTGAGGCCTTCACGAAAGTTAGATGTAATCGGGGTTTCGATAATCGATCCATCAGGCTTTGCCATAAGACCGCGCATGCCCGCCAACTGGCGAATCTGAGCTGCGGAACCGCGTGCACCCGAGTCAGCCATCATATAAATGGAGTTAAACGACTCCTGGGCAACACGCTTGCCATCCTTATCCTCGACTGTTTCATGGGCCAGTTGATCCATCATGGCCTTAGCCACTTGATCACCCGCACGACCCCAAATATCTACCACCTTGTTGTAGCGCTCACCTACCGTAACGAGGCCGGAGGTGTATTGTTTTTCAATTTCTTTAACTTCAGTTTCCGCCGCCTCGATCAAGGTGTGCTTCTGCTGCGGCACCAACATATCGTCCACACAAATAGAGATTCCAGCGCGGGTGGCTAAACGGAACCCAGATTGCATTAACTGATCCGCAAAAATCACCGTATCGCGCAAGCCACAGCGGCGGAAGCTCTCGTCAATCAGCTTAGAAATTTCTTTTTTCTTCAGTGGCTTATCGATAACCTTGAACGGCAACCCCTTTGGGAGAACCTCCGAAAGTAGCGCACGGCCGGCCGTTGTAGAGTGCCGTACAAGTGATTCGACCCATTGCCCCTGCTCATTTTTTGAATACTCGCGCAGGCGTACCGTCACGCGCGCGTGAAGGTCAATCTGGCGCGACTCAACGGCGCGATTCAACTCGGCAAGATCAGAAAAAATCATACCGGTTCCACGAGCAACCGCATTTTCTCGGGTTGCATAATACAAACCCAAAACAACGTCTTGCGAAGGAACAATGATCGGTGTCCCATTTGCAGGTGAGAGTACATTGTTGGAGGCGAGCATGAGTGTTCGGGCCTCCCTTTGAGCTTCTAAAGAGAGCGGTACGTGCACCGCCATGTGGTCGCCATCGACGTCAGCGT
>CAZFSH010000263.1:0-4154 GCA_964521935.1 uncultured Propionivibrio sp. | reverse complement strand
TGACCGTCACCGGAACCAATGAGGCCCCGACCGTGACGGCACTCACCGCGACCGCGACAGAGGGCGACACGACGCTAATCACCGTCGATGCGCTAGCCAGCGCATCGGATGTTGATAGCGGTGCCAGCTTGTTTGTCGTACCGCCCAGCATCCTGCCAGCGGGAGTGAGCTACGATGCAACGACTCACCGTTTCTCGATCGACCCAGCCAGCACCGCGTTTAATAGCCTGGCAGCCGGACAAACTGCACAGGTCGTCGTGTCTTATGGCGTCTCAGATGGCTCCGCCACAACAACCAACACCATTACCTTTGCCGTCACCGGCACTAATGACAAGCCAACGACAACCAACGACTCCATCACCGTACTTGAAAACACGACCAAAACCCTTACTCAGAACGACTTTGGGCAATATGCTGATGTTGATGGGAACACCTTTTCTGCCGTCAAAATCACGCAACTGGAAACCAAAGGAAGCCTTGAGTTTTTCGATGGCAGTGCCTGGACCGGTGTGACGCTAAATCAGGTAATCAGTGCAGCAGATGTCGACGCCGGTCATCTTCGTTTCAGTCCGCTTGCCAATGACTTCGGCAACGCTTACACCACGATCGGTTACAGCGTCAGCGATGGCAGTTTATTCAGCAGCGATTACTCGCTGAACATCGACGTCATCTCGTCAAGTAGTGTATTCATCGACTCCATGGCCAGTTCCACGGGTATTGAGACACCTGTGCTAAGTAATTTCCTAACTGATTACAACATCGATCTATCGAATATCTCAGTCAAATATGTATCCGGCGACGGCACGCTCAGTGACACCGGCAACGCATCGATCTTGGTCGGTAGCACATCAAATAACATCATCTCTGGGGGCACCGGCGACGTTTTGATTGGCGGAGCAGGCAATGACACACTCAGCGCAACAGGCGGACGTGGCTCGATCATATGGGGTGGCACTGGCGATGACACGCTAGCGGGCGGCCCGGCGAAAGACTTTTTTGTTTATCGCCATGGCGATCTGGCAGATACCGTTCATGGTGATCTCATCAACAACTTCGGCTACAGCAAAAGCAACTCCGGCGATGTCATTGACATCAAAGACTTGCTTGCGGCGGATAGTCATGGTGCTATCCATGGCACGTCCAACTCAGTGGCAACAGTAGACTATCTGTCCGCTGGCACATCCGGTGTGATCACACTATCACTATCGGGCAGCACACTCACCCTCTCGGTCGATACTGACGGGCCATCGGGTACGGCCGCTGCACCGCAGACTATTGCCCGATTGGACTGCACTGGTTCAAACCTGCCTGCCACGGCGGCAGACGCCCTTCAGGCGCTACTCGACAATCATCAGTTAATGCTCTAAAAGCACGCGCTGTAATACTACTTAGTATTGGGGGGCGCGATTCGTATAATCGCGCCCTTCGTCTTTTTGGCATTCACTCCTGTGTCCAGCGCCGTCCCACAGCAACTGACTTTTCCGCGTCCCGGTCAACGGCTTGACCTGCCCACCGCTAACGCCTCGCGCGATGCCTTGCACATCGCGGAACTGGCGCACGCGACGAGTCTGCTCGCGGTGATCAGTGCCAGCCCGCTTGAAGCACAGCGACTGGCCGAGGAGATTCGCTGGTTTGCACCGGTTCTGCGCGTGCATCTGCTCCCCGACTGGGAAACCCTGCCCTACGACAACTTTTCACCGCATCAGGATTTGATCTCCGAGCGACTGGCGACGCTGCATGCGGTCAGCCATGGTGCTTGCGATGTGTTGATTACGGCGGCATCGACGGCCATCACCTGCCTGCCACCGCCCGCCTTTCTCGCTGCGCACACTTTCATGATGAAAAAAGGTGAGCGGCTGAATATGGAGAAGCTGCGTGCCCAGCTCACGCTTGCCGGCTACCAGCATGTGACGCAAGTGGTCGCGGCCGGCGAATACAGCGTACGCGGCGGTTTGGTGGATCTGTTCCCCATGGGCACCGTATTGCCCTATCGCATCGAACTGTTCGACGACGAGATTGAAACCATTCGCAGCTTTGACGTCGACTCACAACGCACGCTCTATCCCGTACCGGAAATTCGGCTCTTGCCGGCGCGCGAGTTTCCGGCTGGCGATGCGGGCCGCACCACGTTTCGTCAGCGTTTTCGGGAAGAGTTCGAGGGCGATGCCTCGCGCATCAGCTTATATAAAGACGTCTCGAACGGCATCCTGCCCGCAGGCATCGAGTATTACCTGCCGCTGTTCTTTGAGAAGACCGCCACCCTGTTTGACTTTCTGCCTGAGGGCGCACGGCTGGTGTTGCATGGCGATGTACCCGCGGCTTTGGCCGAGTTCTGGACCGATACCCAAGGGCGCTACAAAATGCTCGGCGGCGATCGCTCGCGCCCGGTGTTGCCGCCGCACGCCTTATTCCTGCGCGATGAAGACTTTTTTGTTCGCGCCAACGACTTCCCGCAGTACCTGCAAAAAGTCAGCCCCCGTGAGACGGCGCCAAACTCACTCAACTCGCTGAATGTTGCCGTTGACCGACGCGCCGACGACCCGCTCGCCAAGCTACGTGACTTCGTCACCGGCTTTTCAGGCCGCGTGCTGCTGCTGGCTGAATCCCCGGGCCGGCGCGAAACGCTCAACGAGTTTTTTGCCGAACACGGGCTCAAGCCCAGCCCGTGCGCTGACTACGCTGAATTCAGCGCCAACAGTCAGCCACTGCTGCTCGCCGTTGGGCCGCTCTCCGGTGGCTTCATCAGTGCCGACGGCGACTTTGCGCTCATCACCGAAAACGAGCTGTACGCCGCCACCGCGCGCCCGCGCCACAAGCGTTCAGATGCCCGCCGCGCCAACCTGGAAGGCTGGCTGCGTGACCTTTCGGAACTGAAAGTGGGCGACCCCGTCGTGCACGAAAACCATGGCATTGGTCGCTATCAAGGCCTGGTGCACATGAATTACGGCGAGGGCGATACGGAATTTCTCCACCTGGAATACGCCGAAGGCGCCAAGCTTTACGTCCCCGTCTCGCAGCTACAAGTCATCAGCCGCTACAGCGGCGCCGACCCGGAGTCGGTCAATCTGCACACCCTCGGCACCGGCCAGTGGGACAAGGCCAAGAAGAAAGCCGCTGAACAGGTGCGCGACACCGCCGCCGAATTACTGGCGCTCTATGCCCAGCGCGCCGCGCGCGAAGGCCATCGCTTCAACGTCAAAGCCCACGACATGGAGGTCTTTGCCGAAGGTTTTGGCTTTGAAGAAACGCCCGATCAGATGGCCGCCATCAAGGCCGTCATCGAAGACATGACGTCCGGCAAGCCGATGGATCGGCTGGTCTGCGGCGACGTCGGTTTCGGCAAGACGGAAGTCGCCATGCGCGCCGCCTTCGTCGCTGTGGCCGACGGCAAACAAGTCGCCGTGCTTTGCCCAACGACACTGCTCGCCGAGCAGCATTACCAGAACTTCGCCGACCGATTTGCCAACTGGCCAGTGAAAGTCGCCGAGATTTCCCGCTTCAAATCGAAAAAGGAGCAAGACGAAGCCGTCGCCTTGCTCGGTGAAGGCAAGATCGACATCCTGATTGGCACGCATCGCTTGCTCCAACCCGATGTGCGCTTTGATCGCCTGGGCCTGGTCATCATTGATGAAGAGCATCGATTTGGCGTGCGCCAGAAAGAGGCGCTCAAAGTCTTGCGCTCATCGGTGGATATTCTCACCCTCACCGCCACGCCCATCCCGCGCACCCTTGGCCTCTCGCTCGAAGGGCTGCGTGACTTCTCGGTGATTGCCACACCGCCGCAAAAGCGCCTCGCGATCAAAACCTTTGTCACCAAATGGTCGAACGGGCAAGTGCGCGAAGCCGCCCTGCGCGAATTCAAGCGCGGTGGCCAAGTGTATTTCCTACATAACGAAGTCGACACCATCGACAACATGCGCGAGCGGCTGGAAACCCTGCTGCCCGAAGCCCGCATCGTCATCGGCCACGGCCAGCTGCCCGAGCGCGAGCTAGAGCGCGTGATGCGCGAATTCACCCAGCAAAAGCACAACCTGCTGCTGTGCTCGACCATCATCGAGACCGGCATCGACAACCCGCACGCCAACACCATCGTCATCAACCGCGCCGACAAGTTCGGCCTGGCGCAGCTGCACCAGCTGCGCGGCCGCGTCGGC
>CAZFSH010000262.1:0-4161 GCA_964521935.1 uncultured Propionivibrio sp. | reverse complement strand
GGTAATGGCCGCTGGGCAAAAAAGCGCTTTATGCCTCGCGTTGCAGGGCATACGCGTGGCTTGGAATCGGTGCGTACCCAAGTTCGGGCTTGTATAGCCAAAAAAATCAGTTACTTGACGCTGTTTGCGTTTAGTTCGGAGAACTGGCGGCGTCCTGTTGAGGAAGTAGCGTTCTTGATGAATTTGTTCCTCAAAGCTCTCCAGGCGGAAGTCGGCAAGCTCGACGCCAATGGTGTTCGTTTAAAGGTTGTCGGGGATTTGACGGCCTTTGACGCCCGTGTTGTGGCGCTCATCCGTGAAGGCGAAGCCCGTACAGCCAATAACAACGCACTGACGCTGACTATTTGTGCGAATTACGGTGGCCGTTGGGACATTCTCCAGGCGATGAACCAACTGGCTTTGGCTCACCCCGAAAAAGCCGGTAGTTACGGTGAGTCGGATCTGTCCCCGCATTTATCGATGGCTTATGCTCCAGAGCCGGATTTATTTATCCGTACCGGCGGTGAGGAGCGGGTCAGTAACTTTTTGCTTTGGCAACTCGCCTACAGTGAGTTCTATTTCACTGAAACCTTGTGGCCAGACTTCAATGAGGGTGCTTTGGATCTCGCCATTGCGTCCTACCAAGCCCGCGAACGGCGCTTCGGGCGGACTAGCGAACAACTTGTCAGTGCGCAAGGTGGGCTAGGCGATCAGGGCGCCGTCCCACAGGGGCTGACTTTTTCAGCTCGCGAAACTACGCGGGGCTAAGGCCACCTATGTTGAAACAACGCATCATTACCGCCCTGGTATTGGTAGTTTTACTGGCGGCGGCCTTGTTTGGCCTCTCGACTGATTCTGTTTGGATTGTGTTTGCGGTTATTGTGGCCTTGGCTGGCTGGGAGTGGGCGGCGCTGCTACGACTTAACGGGCCGTCGCGAATCGTTTTTGGTGTCGGTATTGCCGTTGTTTGCGCAGCCGTACAACTTGCCCATGTTCCTCTCTTCGAGATATTGTTGCTGGCTGCCTTGTTCTGGACTTTTGTAGTGCCGACATGGTTGAGCTACCGGTGGCAAGTAACGCAGCGCTTGCTGATCGGAATAACACTGGGTTTCATGATTCTTTTGGCAACGTGGGCCGCATTAGGCGTGTTGCATGCGAAAAGCCCGTGGTTGTTGCTCTCAGCAATGGCGCTGGTGTGGGTCGCGGACGTAGCGGCTTACTTTGCCGGACGCACATTTGGCAAGCACAAACTTGCACCGAGCATTAGCCCCGGTAAAACCTGGGAGGGCGTCGCTGGTGCCGTATTGGGTGTGCTGGTTTATGGGGTACTGTTGGTCAACTTTTCAGCAATCAAGGCTGTATGGCCCTACGGGCTGAGTGCCACGATTGCCTTGCTCGTCTTTCTGACCGCTATTAGCGTTATCGGTGACTTGTTCGAGTCGATGCTTAAGCGTCAAGCTGGCTTGAAAGACAGTAGTGCGCTCTTGCCTGGACACGGAGGTGTTCTTGATCGCATCGACAGCCTCACTTCAACTTTGCCAATCGCCGCATTGCTCGCGATTGCCGTCACATGAAGCTGACTGTTCTTGGCTCCACCGGTTCTATTGGGGTGAGCACACTGGATGTCGTCAGCCGCCATCCGGAGCGATTTCAGGTAATTGCCTTGACTGGAAATTCACGTGTCGACATCCTTGAGGCCCAGTGCTGTCAGTTTCGCCCGACCTTTGCCGTGATGGGCTCCTCAATCGCTGCCGGCGAACTCTCCCGTCGTTTAAAAGCAAAAGGGGTGGCCACGGAAGTGCTCTATGGCCCTGATGCCTTGGTGTCGGTAGCAACGCTGCCTGACGTTGATGCGGTAATGGCTGCCATTGTTGGGGCGGCGGGTTTGTCACCGACGATTGCTGCGGCTAAGGCGGGGAAGCGTGTATTGCTGGCGAATAAAGAGTCGCTGGTCATGGCCGGCCAGCTATTCATGGATGCGGTCGCCAATGGCCGCGCGACCTTGCTGCCGATTGACAGTGAGCATAACGCTGTCTTTCAGGCGCTGCCGCCATTTCGCGCGGGCGCATGTCCTGGTGGGGTGCGGCGCATCTTGCTGACGGCATCGGGCGGTCCTTTTCGGGAGCGCAGTTTGGATCAGTTGAACTCGGTTACCGTCGAGCAGGCGATCGCGCATCCGAAATGGTCTATGGGGCAGAAAATCTCTGTCGATTCGGCAACCATGATGAATAAAGGGCTGGAGGTGATTGAGGCTCGCTGGTTGTTTGGTTTGTCTGCCGAGGCGATTGACGTGGTGATTCATCCTCAGAGCGTTATTCACTCTATGGTTGAATATGTCGACGGGTCAGTTTTGGCGCAACTTGGCAATCCCGACATGCGCACTCCCATCGCCCATGCCTTGGCTTGGCCCGAGCGAATCGATTCTGGCGTAGCGTCGCTGGATTTGTTTGAGGTCGCGCGGCTCGATTTTGAGCGGCCGGATTTGTCGCGTTTCCCCTGTCTTCGTTTGGCTTATGAGGCACTCCGTGCTGGTGGGGATCGCGCTGCGGTACTTAATGCGGCCAATGAGGTTGCCGTTGAAGCCTTTCTGGCGCGCAAGATTGCTTTTCGGGCCATTGCCGAGTTAGTGGAATCCGTGCTATCGCGCCTGCCGCAACAGCGCATTGATACGCTTGACGCGGTTATTGATACCGATGTACGTAGTCGTGCTTTGGCTCATCAGTATGTTGCCCAGTGCGCTGGTTCAGGTAGTTGAGTAGTTAGATGAGTCTCTGGAGTGGGATGCACTACTTGCTGGCCTTTGTTGGCGCGCTGGCGCTACTGGTCGTGGTGCATGAACTTGGCCATTACCTCGTCGCTCGGGCCTGCGGTGTCAAGGTGTTACGTTTTTCTTTTGGGTTTGGCCCCGTATTGTGGTTACGCCGGGCTGGTCGCGACGACACCGAATGGGCGGTATGTGCTATTCCGCTCGGTGGTTACGTCAAGATGCTTGATGAAACGGAAGAACAGATTGAGCCCGATGAAGCGCATCGGGCTTTCAACCGTCAGCCTCTGACTAGGCGTGCTTTGATTGTTGCTGCAGGGCCGATTGCCAATTTGCTCCTAGCCATTGCACTCTTTGCCCTGGTCTTAATGATCGGGGTGCATGAGTTTCGCCCAATTTTGGCGGCGCCTGATGTGGGCAGTCCAGCGGAGCAAGCCGGTATTCCTGCGGGCGCCCTTGTTCAAAAGCTTAACGCCAAAGCAATAGCTTCCTGGCAGGATCTTCGTTGGGTGCTGACCAAGGAAGGGCTAGACGGGCACGAAATCACACTGGAAATTGCTACTCAGGACAATATCGTTCGTGATTATGTCCTTGATCTGCCGCAGGAACTCAAGACAGCACCCGATAAGGATGGATTGCGCCTTTTAGGGCTGCGTTTGGAACCACTAGCTGTTGCGCCTATCGTCGGAAAAATCATGCCAGGTTCTCCGGCAGAGTTGGCGGGGTTGCAGGTGAATGATCGTTTGCGTTCGATTGACGGTGTTGCGCTGAATACCTGGGAAGATTTTGCTACCCGGATTCGTCAATCGCCGGGAAAGTTGCTGCATATTGACGTTGTGCGCGAGCCGGTCGAATTAAGCTTGGAGATAACGCCGCAGACCGTGCGCGCTGACGGCCACGACATCGGGCGCGTGGGTATAAGTCCGCGTCTGCCCAACATCGAAGATGATCCACGTGTGATGTTGGTTCGAGTCTCGCCGATTGAGGCACTTATTAAAGGTACGGAGCTTACATGGGAGACATCGGTTCTTACCCTGCGAATGATGGGCCGCATGCTAATCGGCGAGGTATCGCTGAAAAATATTTCCGGTCCGGTCACCATTGCTGATTACGCTGGGCAATCAGCGCAAATGGGTGTGACGGCTTATCTGCGCTTCCTTGCCTTGATTAGTATTAGTTTGGGGGTCTTGAACCTGCTGCCTATCCCCGTTTTGGATGGGGGGCATTTGCTGTATTATCTTGTTGAAGGAATTTCAGGAAAGCCGCTTCAAGAACGATTTCTTGAACTGGCGCAACGAGTTGGAATGGCGATGCTAGCAGTGCTCATGCTCTTTGCCTTCTATAACGATTTCAATCGCCTTATATCCGGTTAATCAATGAAGAAAAAAATCATCGCCGCTTGGGTCGTGTTGGCGTTT
>CAZFSH010000261.1:0-4187 GCA_964521935.1 uncultured Propionivibrio sp. | reverse complement strand
GAATATGGCTCGCACGACAAGACCTTTGAAGTTGCCGAAGATGGCGTTGCCAACATCACCGACCTTGCCACAGGCGAGGTGTTGCTGAGCCAGAACGTCGAAGCCGGCGACATTTGGCGTATGTGCCAGGTCAAAGATGCGCCGATTCGAGATTGGGTAAAGCTGGCGGTCACCCGCGCACGCAACTCCGGCATGCCGGTCGTGTTTTGGCTTGACCCATATCGCCCTCATGAAAACGAACTGATCAAGAAGGTTCATACTTACCTGAAAGATCATGACACCACCGGGCTGGATATTCAGATCATGTCGCAGGTTCGTGCCATGCGTTACACGCTAGAGCGCGTCGTGCGTGGTCTGGATACCATTTCTGCCACAGGCAATATTCTCCGCGACTATCTGACCGACTTGTTCCCAATCATGGAACTGGGTACCAGCGCCAAAATGCTCTCCATCGTGCCGCTCATGGCCGGTGGCGGCATGTATGAAACGGGGGCTGGTGGTTCAGCGCCGAAACATGTCAAACAACTGGTTGAAGAGAACCACCTGCGCTGGGATTCCCTGGGTGAGTTTTTGGCGCTTGCCGTATCGCTCGAAGATCTGGGCATCAAGACCGGTAATGCCAAGGCCAAGTTGCTGGCAAAAACGCTCGATGAAGCCACGGGAAAACTGCTCGACAACAACAAGTCTCCCTCGCCCAAAACCGGGGAGCTGGATAACCGCGGCAGCCAGTTTTATCTCGCGATGTACTGGGCGGAAGCCTTGGCGGCACAAGACGAAGACGCACAATTGAAAGCCCATTTCGCACCATTAGCCAAAGCTCTGGCTGCGAATGAACAGAAAATTGTTGATGAGTTCAAAGCCGTTCAGGGCAAGCCTGTCGATATCGGCGGCTACTATCTGGCGGATTTGGGAAAAACCGCTGCCGTCATGCGCCCAAGTGCGACGTTTAATGCCGCTATCACGGCAGCGTGTGCCTGATACGCCGTCTAAGCACCGCAGCAAGTCATAGTGAAAAAGGCAGGCTACAAATGTAGTCTGCCTTTTTCATTTTTGGTAAGCATCATGCCCCGCCAGTAAAGCCGTTTAGTTCTGCGCAAGCACTCTATCTAGGCGGCGAAAAAACGTGAAGCAATACACAACAAATTTCGTAAGGCATTTCGTAAGGTAATTGGTAGATAATAAATTTTGCGGTACATCTCATCGTGAGATTGTTCTATCAATAACGATATGGAGCTGACATGAGCACACTGATCAAGATTCCCGCTGATGGACAAAAAATTATTCCCGGCAAGCCGATCCCCAACAACCCGATCATTCCCTTTATCGAAGGTGACGGCATTGGTGTCGACATCACGCCTGTCATGCAAAAAGTTGTCGATGCGGCGGTTGCCAAAGCATATGGAGGCCAACGCAAAATTTCCTGGATGGAAGTTTTCGCTGGCGAAAAGGCTACTCGACTCTATGGCCCGGACGTCTGGCTACCGCAAGAAACCATTGACGCCTGCAAAGAGTTCTCCGTCTCGATCAAAGGCCCGATGACGACCCCGGTGGGCGGCGGTATTCGCTCGCTTAACGTCGCACTGCGCCAGGAAATGGATCTCTATCAGTGTGTGCGTCCGGTTCGCTACTTCAAGGGTGTGCCATCCCCGTTAAAAGATCCGTCGAAGACCGATATGGTCATCTACCGCGAAAATACCGAAGATATTTATGCGGGCATCGAATGGCAAGCGGAATCGGACAATGCAAAAAAACTGATCAAGTTTTTGCAAGATGAAATGGGCGTCAAAAAAATCCGCTTTCCCAATACCTCTGGCATCGGCATCAAGCCCGTCTCACGCGAAGGTACTACCCGACTCGTTCGTGCCGCCATCAAGTACGCGATCGACAACGACCGGCGCAGTGTCACCATTGTGCACAAAGGCAACATCATGAAGTTCACCGAAGGTGGCTTCCGTGACTGGGCTTACGAGTTGGCGCAAAACGAATTCGGCGCGCAATTGATTGATGGAGGCCCCTGGTGTAGCTTCAAGAACCCCAAGACAGGCCGCGAAATCATCATCAAGGACGCCATTGCGGATGCGTTCTTGCAGCAGATACTACTGCGCCCAGGCGAGTATGACGTCATTGCGACACTCAACCTCAACGGCGACTACGTCTCTGATGCACTGGCCGCACAAGTGGGTGGTATTGGCATTGCACCGGGCGCCAATATCTCGGATCACTATGCCGTATTCGAGGCAACGCATGGCACGGCGCCGAAGTACGCCGGCAAGGATTATGTTAACCCGGGGTCATTGATCCTCTCCGCCGAAATGATGCTGCGGCACATGGGGTGGGCCGAGGCAGCGGATTTGATCATCCACTCCATGGAAGCAGCCATTGGCGACAAAGTCGTCACCTATGACTTTGCCCGCCTCATGGAAGGGGCCACGGAAGTGAAGTGCTCGGCGTTTGGACAAGCCATGATCGACCGTATGTAAACCGATAAAAACCTGTACGATTAAGCCAATAAAAAAGCCCGACCGGTTTAACCCGGTCGGGCTTTACTGTATTCAGATATCGAGGCTTAGGCCTTCTGGATATTCGATGCTTGCTTGCCCTTCGGTCCCTGAACGATGTCGAAGGAAACCTTCTCGCCTTCTTTCAGTGACTTGAAGCCTGCCATATTGATGGCGGAGAAATGCGCAAACAAATCTTCACTGCCATCATCGGGGGTAATGAAACCAAAACCTTTGGCATCGTTAAACCACTTCACTGTACCAATTGCCATAAACCTCTTCCTTAAACTTAAAACTAAAACAAAAAATTGCGGCAAACGGCACACTGATGATTCAGCTCATACCATGACCGCAAGGTCATGTTTGACGAACAAGAAAGACACTACGTGAATCTTGAGACAAACACGATTCGCCTTTTACACAGATAACACGGGCTCGTCAACTTTTTTCAAAACGCACGCGAAGCCACGTGACGGCAGCTAGACTGAACGCATGGATGACGCCGTTCTCGCTGCGCTAAAAAAATGGCCTGACGTACCCGCTTGTTATGGCTGGGTGCGACTTGATGCTCGTGGCCAATGGTACCTTGGGAACCTGGGCACCCGTGAACAAAACGGACAAAGCGAGCGCGTACGACACCAGGGGCTTGCCGCATTTCTCAGCCGCAATTGCTCCGCAAACGAACGCGGAGAATGGTTTGTGCAAAACGGCCCACAACGTGCCTACATAACGCTTGATGCCACGCCATGGATTGCCCAGTACGCGGCAGCGAATGACGGGCACGGATATGAATGGCAAACGCATACCGGCGAGCCCATCACCGGCATCAGCTCGGTGCGCATTGACGAACAGGGGCGGATATATTTGTCCTGGTCAGGAAAACTGGCCATCGTCGATGATCGTGATCTGACCAGGCTGCTTGACCAGTTACACTTCGCCAACGGCGACCGCACCAGTGACACCGCGCTGCTGGCATTACTCGACGCCAAACTAGACTCCGAAGCGCCATTGGCGGATTCTGAATTGCGGATTTTTCTGCATTGGCAGGATCAAAGACTGCCAGTACTACGCTGCACGAGCGACGCACTGCCCCACGAATTTGGCTTTACTCGACACCCCACACCATGAGCGCCCATACCCATCAATTCACCCTCACCCCCGGCTTCAAAGAGCGCCTCATGGCGATCCTGCTCCGCGCCGTGCTCTTCCTCTTCCTCCGCCCATTTCTCGGTTCGCCATGGCCAGTGGGCGTGCAGCGCTTTGTTGTCTGGCTGTTTTCACTAAGCTCGCCAGCCAGTCGCGGCGTGCATCTGAGCCGGGTGCATATCGGACACATTCCGGTCGAAGTGATCGAACCCGAGAAACTCAGCACCTCCGCCGTGTTGCTGTATTTGCACGGCGGCGCCTTTCTGTTTGGCAGCCCATCCAGTCACCGTGCACTAAGCACGCGCCTGGCGCTGGAAACCGGCGCACGCGTTTGGGTACCTGATTATCGTCTCGCCCCTGAAAACCCCTATCCCGCCGGGCTACACGACTGCATCGCTTGCTACAAAGCCCTGCTCGGGCAAGGACTCAAACCCAGCCAGATTGTCGTCGCGGGTGATTCCGCCGGTGGCGCACTCACCCTCGCCCTATCGCTCAGTCTCAAACGCCTCGGCGTCGAGCAACCTGCCGGGCTAATGGTCCTGT
>CAZFSH010000260.1:0-4194 GCA_964521935.1 uncultured Propionivibrio sp. | reverse complement strand
GGCAAGCGGCGGTGTCAGCCATTGGCCACCCAGCGAGATAAAAACATTTGTGCGTGCACCTTCGGTGAGTTCACCGCGCGTGTTGAAGTACAGCATGTCAAAAGCGCCCGCAGCAAGGGCCTTGGCCAGCCCGCGCTCATAGGGTGCACGCGCGGTAGTTTTGTGCGCCAGCAGCCAGGCTTCGGGGTCAATCACCGTATCGGAAATCAATAGCTTTACCGGCTGCGCCGGGGTGGGGTCAAGCGGCGCATGGCTCAGGCGACACTCACCCGCCGGTGTCAGCAACAAACGCAGCCGCTGTGGCGATGCTGGCAGCGACGCGGCGTAGGTTTGCAATTGCTCCGCCACATCAGCAGGGCAGACAAACCCCAAGGCGCTAGCACTCGCCTGCAAGCGCGCCAGGTGACGGCGCAGATGGCGGATCTGCCCAGCACAACAGTAGAGGGTTTCGATCAAGGCAAAGCCACTATCCAGCGTACTAAAAAACCGCGCTTTCAGTCGGCACTCGGCGCGTTCCTGCGCCGCCTCGCTGTCCGCCACAATCCCGGCACCGATGCCCAGCTCCAGATCCCGCCAGCCGCCCTGCGCCGGGCGCATCAGCAGGGTACGTATTGGCACCGACAGGCAAAAGTCCGGGCAAGCGGAATCAGCTGGCCCGGCATCAGCTGACGACTGTTCCAGCCAACCCAGGGCACCGCAATACAGTCCCCGTGGCGCCGTCTCCAGGGCATTGATCACGCCCAAGGTGTGATGTTTGGGCGCACCGGTGATCGAACCACACGGAAACAAGGCGCGCAAGAGATCGGCAAAGCCGACGCCCGGCGCTTTTTGCGCAGTGATGGTCGAAGTCATTTGCCAAACGCTGGCATGAGCTTCAACCTCAAACAACGCCGGCACTTTGACGCTGCCAATGCGCGCAATCCGCCCCAGATCATTGCGCAGTAGATCGACAATCATGAGGTTTTCAGCGCGGCTCTTGGCACTGGCCAACTGCTCACGTGCGAGCAAATCCATCGCCACATCGGCATGGCGCGGCGCGGTACCTTTCATCGGCTTGGCCGTCAGCGTGCCGCGTTCATGGCGCAGAAACAGCTCGGGCGAGAAAGACAGAATGTGACTGACAGGGCTAGCTTCAGGCAACGCAATAAAAGCGCCATAGGCCACTGGCTGACGTTCACGCAGGCGCCGATACAAGGCCAGCGGCGATCCGGTAAAACGTGCGTGCAAACGATAGCTGTAATTAACCTGATAAGTTTCGCCAGCACGAATCGCCGCGTGAATATGTGCAATGGCCCGGTCAAACTCGCTATCGGAAACCGACTCCCGGCTAGTCATGACACCCACCACGCCCGGCACTTCCGTGCCCTCTGCCTGAGCAAGCCAGGCATTGGTTTCGGCCGCCGAATAACGCTGACATTGCTGGAACAACAAGACCCGCAAGGTGCCGGCGGGGTTGGCTAAGTCGGCGGGTGTCGTGGGCTCAATTCCCTGCAAGCGCACGCCCCACTCATAGTCGGCGAGCAAGACGGCGTGCAAGCCTTGCTTCAGGGCATGTGCTACCTCCTGATACCACGCGTCAAGCTGCGTCGGTTCCTCACACACCAGCTGCCGAACATAGCCGGTGTACAAGCGGCTACGCCGATCCGATTCGGTGGCCTGCGCATCGTCCAGTAGCGCGAAACAATCCTTATCCGGCATCAGCGCGTTACCGCCTGTCGGCGGCTCCAGAACACGGTGGCGATAATCGCCAGCGAAAAACCGACGGTCATCACATCAAGCTTTTCGCCCAACACCGGCACACAAAACAGCAGCGACATAAAAGGCTGCAGCAGTTGCACCTGACTGACGCGCACCGTACCGCCGATGGCTAAGGCCCGATACCAGGCGAAAAAGCCCAACCACATCGAAAAAATCGCCAGGTAGAAAAAGCCCAGCCACGCGCTCAGGCGAATTGGCGCCGAGTCGGCGGTCGGCGCAGTGGCGATCATCACCGGCACGGTCAGAGGCAAGGACAATAGCAGCACCCAGCAGATCACCTGCGCGGGCGGCATGCGCCCCGACAAGCGAGCGCCACTGACATAACCGGCTGAGGCCGATACCACGGCGAGTAACAGCAAGAGATCGGCCCATACCAAATGTACCTGCCCACTAAGTTGGGCGCTACGTAGCACGGCATAGGCCACAACCAAAAGACAGCCAACCACGGCCGTCAGCCAAAACCCCGCAGACGGACGCTGACGCAAATGCCAGGCCGCAAACATCGCGGTGACCAGCGGCAACACACCCGAAATCACCGAGGCATGCACGGCCTCGACCTCGCGCACTGCCAAACCCAAAAACACCGGCCAGCCCACGACAACGCCCAAGGCGGTAAAGGCCAACGGTAAAAAGTCAGCCGCTGTGGGACGGCGTGCGCGCACAGCCAGCAAGTAAAGGATCGAACATCCCCCTGCTACCGCCGCCCGACCAAAGGCCACAAAGAGCGGATGCAGCTGAGGGTCAGCGGACGAACCGCTGGCCAGCCGCGTCATGGGAATGGAAAACGCGAAGATCGTCACACCCAGCAAACCGAGCAGCAAACCGTTGCGCACGGTGGCTTCGTCGCTAGCGCGATCAGTCGTTGTTTCGGTCAAACGGGGCTCCATGATTCATTCAGTGACGCTGGCTTGGCAGAATAAATCAGCTTGCTGCTTCGCAACGAGAAACGCCCTGCCGCTGAGCTTGCTACAATCAATCTTGTATTGCAGTACACGCGCCTCGCAGTTCACCATTTTTATACCTACGGAGACTTCACTATGGCTACAACCAAAGCGGCTACAACAAAAACCAAAACCGCAACGCCTCGTAAGAGCGCGCCCAGCCGCAAAACAACGGCACAAAAGCCCGCTGCTGCTGCCCCCGCGAAACCGCGCGCCGCGCGTAAGGCCACTAGTACGCTGCTCGATGCCAAGCCGGTGCGGGTGGCCAAGAAAGTGACCGAAGCGGTGCTCGAAGCCCGCAAAGCCGGCAAGCTGACCAAAGCCGTGCGCAACAAGATCATCGTGGTGACGGGCGCTACCGCGGGTATTGGCGAAGACTGCGCGATCAAGCTCGCCGCAGCGGGTGGCATTGTCATTCTTGCGGCACGCACGCCCGAGAAACTCGACGCAACAATGGCCAAGATCAAAGACTCCGGTGGCCGTGCCTACGCCTATTCATGCGACATCTCCGACATGGCCGACTGTGACCGCTTCGTCAAGAAGGTGCTGGATGAGCATGGCCATGTGGACATCCTGATCAATAACGCCGGTCGCTCGATTCGCCGCTCGATCAAATATTCGTTCGACCGCTTCCATGATTTCGAGCGCACCATGCAACTCAATTATTTTGGTGCCCTGCGCCTGATCATGGGCTTCTCGCCCGCCATGCTGGAGCGCAAGACCGGCCAGATCATCAATATTTCCTCGATTGGCGTGCTGACCAACCCGCCGCGCTTCTCGGCGTATGTCGCCTCCAAGGCCGCTCTTGACGCGTTCTCGCTGTGCGCTGCCTCGGAGTTTGCCGACAGCAACGTGCACTTCTCCACCATCTACATGCCGCTGGTCAAAACGGCGATGACCGCACCCACCAAGCTGTATAACGCCTTCCCCATGCTGACCCCGGACGAAGCCTCGGAGCTGGTCATGAAAGCCGTCAAAGACCGTCCGACACGCGTGGCAACCAACCTTGGCATCGCTGGCGCCGTATCGCACGCGCTAACCCCGCACATCAGCCAGTTTGTGCTCAATCAGGCTTACCACCTGTTCCCCGACTCTGCCGCCGCACGCGGCTTGAGCGAGGCAGAAGCCGCGGCCGAGCAAGCCAACATGCCGCGTACTCCGGCTGAACTGGGACGCCGCTTGTTTGCGCAGATCTTCCCCGGCGTGCATTGGTAATCACCACCGCAAGCAAATGGCTAAAGTGGGCCACAGCGCAGGCTGACACCAAAAACAAAGCCCCGATAAATCGGGGCTTTTTCGCATCTGGACGTGTGGATTTCCAGACGGGCTGAGGAAAGTTTTTCTGTCAACCTTGGCAATAGGCGTTGCCGCAAAACGCCGCCTTTAAGTAACAGAAGCTCAATGACCCATCAGGATCAGGGCATAGCCGGTCCGTGTCGCCAGTTGAAGTTGTAGGCATTCAAATCGAAGTGGAAGAATAAGTACGGTCAGCTAA
>CAZFSH010000259.1:0-4200 GCA_964521935.1 uncultured Propionivibrio sp. | reverse complement strand
TGAGTTGGATGACCGCTCCACATCGGAATGCAGCCGTAGATTTTTCGATAATGAGGCATAACCCTGCGTCCCACCGGACGGTGCGCGATAAAGCCGCGTAGCGCAGGTTAGCTCTACGTTGGTCACCATCCTTGACACACGTCATTTCTTAAATACACTGTACTTATGATTAAGTTTGAGTGGGATTCAACCAAGGCGGCGAGCAACGCTAAGAAGCACGGAGTTTCCTTCGAGGAAGCGCAATCCGTTTTCTATGATGAGTTTGCCGTTCAGTTCATTGATGAAGATCACTCGGGTGATGAAGAGCGTTTCTTGTTGCTGGGCATGAGCACGGGAGCGAGACTGCTTCTTGTCTGTCACTGCGAACGGGATGCAGGAAACATCATCCGCATCATTTCTGCGCGCAAGGCCACCAAGCGTGAAAGCAATTTTTACGGAAGTGAAATGCCATGAAAGCTGAATACGATCTTTCCAAGATGAAGTCGCGCAGGAATCCCTATGCATCCAAGCTCAAGAAGCCTGTAACGATGCGCCTCTCCGAAGATGTTGTTGCCTATTTCAAAGGCATGGCGGCAGATGCCGGGGTTCCCTACCAGAGCCTGATCAATCTTTACCTCCGCGACTGCGTCACACAGCACAGGCAAGTGCAGATTGCTTGGCCAACCAAGCCCTAAATTCGACTCTAGTGAGGCGCTACCGGCAGCCATTCCTTGACGGGATTGACCCCAGTCAGTCTCAATAGCACCAGTTGCAAAAGACTTACCCTCGTCATGGCGTTGTCGTGCTTGTCATGTTGTCGGAATCGGTACGCAAGCACTTTCGGTTTTGGTGATCGGCCGCCTCTATGCCGCCCTTGCCACCTCTACCGGCTACGCCACACACGCGGTGAAACGCCAAATTTCGCGGAAAACCAGCGCGAAAAAGCGCTGGCATCAGAAAAACCGAGCACCGGTGCCAGATCCGCAATCGCTTGCTTGGGGTTAATCAGATGCCGTTGTGCCGCCTCCTTGCGCACCTCATCCATCAGGGTCGAAAAGCTGGTGCCTTCACTTTCCAAACGGCGATGCAAGGTACGCCGATCAATACCAATGTAGCGAGCCACAAGATCGGCCGTGCACCGGCCGCTGGGTAGCAGACCGAGAATCAGGTGTGTGGTCCGCTCGCTTTGGGTGGGCTGGTGCTCGGCAGCCTGAGTCAGGTACTGCTGCAAAGTGCGTAAGGACTGCGGATCAGCCCCTGGCATGGTCCGATCAAGATCGCTCTTGCGGCAGGTGATGCCATTGACTACGCTGTTGAACTGCACGGTACAGCCGAACGCCTTGCGGTAGGCGCCGACATCGCTCGGCGCGGCATGGGTAAAGCAGACCGCCATCGGTTTCCAGCCATCTCCCAGAAATTCCTTGATGATCCGGTACAGCACGCCGATCGCCAACTCCACCCCTTGGCGCATCGAACCCTGTACACGCGCCAGAATCTGCTCGCGCAAGACCACCACATCGTTCGCCTCTTCGATATCGAAGCGCAAGGCTTCATTATGCAAATGGAGCGTGCGCTGCAAACAATGGAGGGCATCGCGCACCGTCGCTTCCTCACGCGCCGCCAGCGCAATGATCCCCAGATTGGACAAGCGCCGGGACATCGCCATACGCACCCCGAAATCCTCGACACCGGCGGCATGCGCCGATGACTCAAGCAGGGCATGCACGCGCACCACGGGGATCTTGAGATCAGGGTTATTCAGGCACTGGGCATCGAGACCAGCGGCACGCAACTGGGCGAAGGGATCAATACCCAGCGCGCGCGCCACCTCGGCATAGTTGGTTAATGAGGCACTGCGGATTTGCGACGACTCCATGGCGGACTCCTGATCTCAATACATAACAAGGCACAAGGCGTTTCCGTTATCTGGACGCCAATCATCACGAATTGTTGCCGCGAATCAATGTCCCTTTTAATCAAGTTTATGTCACAAATTGTCAATTAACAAAACCCGCCCCTCGCGATACTGCAGCGCATCCGATGGCGATTCATCGGGGCAAAAAATACAAGAAGGAGAGCCATATGACTAGCACTGCAACGACCGCGACCCCAATCAGCGACCATCTGCGCGACGTCGGTAACTGGAACCCCGGATGGGATGTCATCGCCGAGCTGGATGCGGCCTATATGGAAAAATTTCTGGCCATGGGTGTGCATGCCATGAGCAAGGGCATTGATCCACTCACGCAGGAATTCATCGGCATCGCCATTGATGCCTCATGCACCCACATGTATGGCCCGGGCGTACGTCGCCATATCCGCAAGGCGCTGGAACTCGGCGCCACCAAGGATCAGATCATGGCCGTACTGGAAATGGCCTCTGTGCTCGGCATTCATTCCGTCGCGATGGGG
Organism: uncultured Propionivibrio sp.; assembly: GCA_964521935.1. Taxonomy (GTDB): domain Bacteria; phylum Pseudomonadota; class Gammaproteobacteria; order Burkholderiales; family Rhodocyclaceae; genus JADJEF01. The sequence goes on along the minus strand of CAZFSH010000259.1, from coordinate 1,809 downwards.
GCGCCGATGCTGGCTGATGAAGCAGAAAAATTCGCCAAGGATGGCCCGACCAAGGGCACCTTCTGAACGCAGCAAACCAAACCTCGCAACGCAAACGCAGTAACGGCAGCGCCGTGCCACGGCGACTGACTTTCAAAAAACCACAAGGAGAACGCCATGTACTACATGCAAGATTCGCTGCTGCCTGAAAATCAGGAAAAACTCATCATCACCGCCGCCCCCTACGGCCCCGGCTTCCTGCCTTCCGACTTTCCCGAAGACATTCCGGTCACGATGGACGAGCAGGTGCAAAAGGCCGTCGACTGCTACAACGCCGGCGCGCAAGTGCTGCACATTCACGTCCGCGAGGACGACGGCAAGGGTTCCAAGCGCCTGTCCAAGTTTGAAGAAATGCTCGGCCGCCTGAAACAGGCAGTGCCCAAGATGATCCTGCAGGTTGGCGGCTCGATTTCCTTCGCGCCGGAACCGGGCCAAGAAGCCGCTTGGCCGGGAAACGACTCGCGTCACGCGCTCGCGCTGCTGGAACCGAAACCTGATCAGGTCACCATCGCCATCAATTCGTCGCAGATGAACATCACCGAGCTGATGACTGCCCGTGACGTCGCCGGCACCTCGCTGGGCGACCCGGCCATGCAGGCGGCCTACCGCGACATGTGGATCGAGGCTGGCCCGACCTTCGTCGAGACCAATCTCAAGGCGCTGCGTGACAACGGCATCCAGGCCTACTTCATGCTCGCCCACATTCACCAACTGGAAACGGTCGAGCACCTGATCCGCAGCGGCGTCTACATGGGTCCGCTCAATCTGACCTATGTCGCCATCGGCGGTGGCGCCGCGGCGCGTCATCCTTCCGACCTGATCGAGTTCGCGCTGCGCACACCCGACGGCGCGATCTTGACCAACGAAGGCATCATGCGTGCGATGCATCCGACCAACGCGATCGCCATCGCCCTGGGCCACCATGTTCGCGTCGGCATCGAAGACAACCTGTGGTCGCCCACCTACGAAAAGATGACCACCGTGCAACAGATCGAATGGGTAGTGAAGCAGGCGCAGCATCTGGGCCGCGATGTCGCCACGGCGGACGAAGCACGCGAGATGTACAAAATCGGCACCTACTACAACAGTGTCGACGAGACCCTGCGCGAACTGGCCATGCCGCCCAACCGGCAGCCGGGCCAGCGCGGACGCCCGATCCGCAAGTAAGCCAACAAGTCAGCGCCGCGCCGCCCCTACAATGGCGGCGCGGTGCTTTCATGCTGACGACACCTCATCACCACTGCACACTCACGCCCCCTTTACCGATGACGCCGCTACTTCCCGACTGGTGCCGTAACTATCGTCGCGCCCAACTGGGCGGCGATCTTGGCGCTGGCATCATCGTGGCGCTGATGCTGATTCCGCAGGGCATGGCCTATGCCATCGTTGCCGGCCTGCCGCCGGTCACGGGCCTGTATGCGAGCATCTTGCCGGCCTTTGCCTATGCACTGCTAGGCAGCAGCATGGTGCAGTCGGTCGGCCCCATGGCGATTACCTCGCTAATGACCGGCACGGCGCTGGCCACCCTCGCGCCGGGTGATGCGGCGCTACAACTGCAACTCGCCGCCATGATGGCGCTGCTTTCCGGCGCCATCCTGTTGCTGTGCGGATTTCTCCAGCTCGGTTTTCTCGCGAACTTTCTCAGCCGCCCGGTCATGAGCGGCTTTACCACCGGCGCCGCACTGTTGATTGCTGGCGGGCAGCTGCACATGCTGCTTGGCCTGCCGGCTCAGGCGCCGCTGATCAGTGCGCTGGAGCCGGAACACGTTG